>JBHWRK010000018.1:0-15814 GCA_043426715.1 Trueperella sp.
TTATCGAGGCTGAGGCTTTCGAGTTGGTACTCGTTCGTGAGATCAGCGCGAGTGAGGTTGAATTCGTGTCACCCTATAGTCCTCATACGAACGGGCGACAGGCCACGCTGAGACAGATCGAGAATGCGGGGGTCGATGTGACAGACGAGATGCCTGCCGCATATGCAACGCTTGACGACGTCGTGGGGTACTGATTCGCGATCTACTATCTGCGAATGGCAATAGTCGCGCGCACTGCACGGTCATTATGTGCTGACTATTACTTCGCGTCTCAACGCCATGAACTGGTTTGGACGTGCCATGGCGGACCTGACCCGCTCAGAGATCAAGCTGTCCGTCCTCGGTGAACCGCGTGGTGAGCGACGCTTGCCGCGGGCCTATCTCAGCCCACTCCATACTCGAATTTGGCGCACGGCGAGGGCCCCGACCTAGGATCTTCAACTCGGAGTCGAATTCACCGGCACAGAGGCTAGGCGCCGATTGCGAGCTGTGGGAGCGCTCGGAGAGTGCTCACCTCAGAGTCCACTGTTAAGTGTCATTTTGGCGCATCGATATGCCAAGCGCGGCGTCGATATCTGATCTGCTGCAACTAGGACGACCTGGAGAGAAAGATGGTCCGTTGAAACGGGCAACGCTCCTCGTCATATTGCCCTGACGATCTTATGGGCTATTCGACGCGCTGCGAAGAAAAATCTAACTCGTCGTGGTATTGATGCTTGGTAACATGTGCGAGTTAAATGAAACTGGAGCCCGATGAACGGGCTCGTCATTGTGAGGATTGCACTAGCTAACCGGAAGGAGACGCGCCAACCGTGTCGTGCATTACTTTCCCACGTCCACGTGACAATGAGCGTTTCGCTTGGGGACTGAGCGGATCTCACCCGGTAGAGATTTGGGAAAGGTTTTCCCCCGCGTACGAGGCTCAGCTCGAGCGGCTGGTGACGATTTTGGAAAAAATGGATTTCAGTCCGACCATAGGTGGTGCAGGGTCAGAGGACGGCGAATATGTGCGGGCCGAATACAAGCACAGCGATCGGGTTGTGTTTTTCTACCACCTCGAAGATCCCGCCGATGCCAGATTCTTGTCCTCGATGGACGATGAGGAAATCCGCGCGTGGATTACCAAGCACTGGATATGGTGATGATCTGTATTGGTAATTCGTTAAAAAGGCTCTTCGAGGACTCCTGGCGGTCTTTACGCCTAGGTGTTTAATCGTGCCGATCCACTGGAATCTTGACGGTATCGACGGGATTTCTAGGAACGAACTGGCTTTGGCTATCGACGAAGCTGCCACTCAAGAGATGCGGATTAGCGACGAATAGGGGGGGCAACGTCAAGGTGCTCGCCGCAGGTTAAATTCGCGCTCTTTCTCATCTCCTCTTGGGACCAACCCGTGGTGGAATATTCTTGCCTAGCTGGTCCTAGGCTCTCGTTCTTTCGCGGCTCCATCTTCTTGAGCCCATGCTGTGGCGTCACAGCGATTAGCGGAGTTGGAGCGCCAAGGAATCCGGAATGAGTGCTGTGAGCCTCGCCGTGTCCTACTCCAACGGATCAGCGTTAAGTTGAATTCTAGAGACGGCGATGCGGATGGCTTCAGCCACGATGATGCACGTGCCACCGTCCGGATGCTTGGTCGGATCGGGGCTGATCTCGTTGAGACTTCCGGAGGTACCTACGCACGCCCGACGATGCAAGGGGACGCAATGAAATCAGGTGTCTTTTTCGCGGACGCGTAGCATCCTTGAATGGCGATGGACGGAAGGCTCTCTTGGCGGCAGTCGGGCTTCACGGTATCCCTGCGGTAGTACCGCGCAGCGCTCCGCATTCCGGTTAGCCAAGCGCTAGACTCGCGACATGAAGACTCAGGAACACCCCGCGTTCGAGATCGTTCTACAGCGTCCGGAGGACCCAGACACGCTTTGGGCTCGGCTGTGGGATCTCGATCGGCACACGGCGTCGATACCGCTCACGAAAGTGCGTACCGTCGGAGGAGAAAAGCTAAGATTCGGCTCGCGATTCATCGCACGCACGGGCATCGGCCCACTTGTTCTAAATGACCGCATGATGGTGCGCGAATGGGACCCGCCGCACCGCGCCGTCGTCGAGAAAATCGGATCACGACTCGGGGGCACCATCACGGTGAAGATCACTCCAGATGGTCAGGGAAGTCGCGTGCAATGGCAACAAACGTATAGCGTGCGCGGCCTGCCTGACGCCATTGCCGGCCGGTTCCGTTCAGTGGTGCGGCGCGGATACCTACACTCGCTGCAAAAAATCCTGGGCTAGGCGGTTAAGCCGGAGGGTCGATTGTCCCCTCAACGCTATCGGGTGCACCGGCCATCCTTGTTCGGTGAAGCTGTGATTTGATCCCTTAGTATTTGAGGCGCCATCGTTATTAAGCCCAAGGAGCCGGCGCCCATCACGTTCGACCAGACCATGTGCCGGCATTTCGCCCAGCCACTCTACGAAATCCTGCCCACGTTCGATGCCTCCGTTAAGATTTCAATTCGCAGGACGGAGACTCTAGAGCGACTACCGCGTGCGATAACTCCACGATCTCCTTCGCGCTAATTCAGTCGAAGTTTCGTTTGACCTTGGTAGGGATTACACGCACAGGCCTGTCCAACAGTTGAGGTGATAGATCAGCGACGCGTGCGCCAAGATCACAGGTCCGGCAATGCAGGCGTCCTTACTCAGCCTTCGTCTGCCACAACCTGCGTCTTCCAAAACTCTGCCACCGACTCACGAAGTTGCTCCAGATCGGCGTCGTTATCAATCACGTAATCGGCCACGCCACGGCGTTCGTCCTCTTTAGAGAGCGCGTCAATCCGGTCCCACGCCTCCTCGGGCGAGAGTCCCATGTCCTCCAAGCGCTGGCGCCGCGATTCCACCGGCGCCTCCACATCGAGGATTACGTCGAACCGCGGGCGAGTGTTGGCTTCGACGAGGCGTGGAAAATCGACGACGACGATCGCGTCCTCTCCCGCCTCTTCGCCTTCTCGCACGGCTTGGTCCCACGCGCGTGGGTGGACGATGTCGTAGAGCTTCTTTCGGGC
Source organism: Trueperella sp. (assembly GCA_043426715.1). Lineage (GTDB taxonomy): Bacteria > Actinomycetota > Actinomycetes > Actinomycetales > Actinomycetaceae > Trueperella. The sequence goes on from JBHWRK010000018.1 coordinate 3,058, forward strand.
AGATTCGTTGCCGAAGATGTAATACTCCATTTTCGCTCGGTCGAAGTCGCCGTCGTCATTAAGGATTGCCGAGCCGAACGCCTCGTGAACATCCGCACGAATCTGCGAGTCTTGACGCAAGAGATCATCGACAATCCGGTCGAGGCTAATGACAACCGCGCCGTGATCAGCGAGCATTTTCCCAACTTCGGTGACACCTGCGGCTGTTGGCCCAGTCAGGCCGATTGTGAACTTCGGCTGGTCAAGTTGGGACTCAACCCACGCGCGCGTCTTCGGCTGGTAGATGTCATATTCGGGCTCTGTGCCAACCTCATATTCGGGGTGCACGGCGTACGCCTCGGTGTCAAGAGTCTCGTCCGCTTCGCGGCGCTCGTATTCCTCCGGAGGTAGCACCTGCTTCCACTGCCGGGTGTTCATCGGCTTCACCGCGCCGGCATCCTCGCGAAGCGCGCGGATGACCATGAAGATCTGAACGAGAGTCATCACGATAATCGGGAAACCGATGACGATAATGACTTCCTGCAAGGCCGCAAGCCCGCGTTCACCAGACGTGAGCACGATTGCGGCACTGACCGAGCCGACCGCCAACGCCCAGAACACGCTTTGCCGTTTTGGAGCTTCCTCCTCGTGACCGTTCGCCATCGAGTCCATGATGAGCGCGCCCGAGTCGATTGACGTAATGAAGAACATGGTGATGACGATTAGCGCAATGACCGCTGTAAGGCTGTAAAGCGGATAGTGTCCAAGGAACTGGAATAGTGCCGACTGCACGTCGCCCTGCTCGACGATGGTCTGCGTGAGGTCGCCGCCTTGGGTCGCGGACGGTGCGGTGGACCGGTCCTGAGCAAACGCATTGTACCCGTAGATCGACATCCAAATGAGAACGAAAGCGCTCGGCAGACCGAGTGAAGCGATCACGAATTCGCGGATTGTACGACCTTTAGAAATTCGGGCGATAAACATGCCCACGAACGGCGCCCACGTCACCGTCCACGCCCAATAAAATACGGTCCAGTCACCCGACCACATGCCGCCGCCGAACGTGTCATTAAAGAACGCAAGCACCGGCAGGTCTGAGATAAAACGCCCGGCTGATTCGACGATCGCGCGCATCGTGTCAGTCGTCGCGCCAAACATCAAAATGAATACGAGCAGGAATACGGCTGCGAGAATATTCGTGTAGGACAGCCGTTTGATTCCGCGATCCATTCCAGCCAGCACACTCATGATGCCCACTGCTGTGATGAGCGCGAGAATAGCGGCCTGCACCCATCCGGCCACCGGCACGCCGAGCACATAATTGAGGCCCGAGTTGATCTGCAATGAACCCAGTCCGATCGAAACCGCAAGGCCGAACACGGTTCCCACAATCGCCACGATGTCGATGACTTTGCCCCACGGGCCGTGGATGCCGTCGCCGAGAAGTGGTTGGAAAGACGAGGATACGCGCGGTGGGAGCTTGCGCTTATACGTGAAGTACCCAAACGCGAGTCCCGGCACGATGAGGATCGCCCACATGTGGAGGCCGAAATGATAGTTCGAGATGCTCAGCGCTTGGAGCGCTGCCTGATCGGTGAACGGTTCGGTTCCCTCAAACGGGGGATTGGCGTAGTGGTTCATCGGCTCAGCGACGCCCCAGAACATGAGTACCGCGCCCACGCCTGCCGCAAACAGCATGCCAAACCAGACGAGCCCGGAGTATTCGGGCGTGGCGTCGTCGTCGCCAAGTTTCACGCGCCCGTACCGGCTAAAGGCCAACGCGATCGCCGCGATGACCATGATCGTGACCGCCAGCGTGAAAATCCAGCCCAAATCGAAGCGAAGGAATGTGGCAACTGCTCCGAACAACGCTTGAACCGGACCGGGGAAGAGGCTCATCGCCGCGGTGAACACGATGACGATAACGGCAGATCCGAAGAATATTTGCGGTGTTGTGCGTAGTCCGAGCTTGTTAGAAATTTGATGTGCAATAGTGGGCACGAGAAATCCTTAATCTGTACTCACAGCGGACTCGGTCTCTCGTCCGATGCATCCGGTTACCCTAACAAGGGCGCCGAAGCCCTTCAATGTGAAATCGCGATTTCTCACAATCTTGCAAGACCTTAGAGTGCCTATAGGTTAGTGAATGTCGCGGGGATGAATGCGTTTTCGACTGGACTTGAGCTCCGCGCGCCGCCGCTTCGATTCGAGTCGCCTGCGCACCGACGCACGGCTCGGCTTCGTGGTTCGCCGGGGCACTGGCGGGATCAAGGCCTGTCGGATCAAAGATGCAATGCGCGCACGTGCTTCCTTACGGTTTCGCATCTGCGAACGATGCTCGGACGCACTCACAGTGAGTACCGTTCCGTCGAGTCGGCTCTCCAAATTCTTCAGCACGCGCCGTCGTTGCGCGGGAGTGAACGCAGCGGTTGTAGCTAGATCAATCGACAGCTGCACTTTTGTGTCCGTCGTATTCACGCTCTGCCCACCGGGTCCCGATGCCTTCGCGAAACGCTCTGTCAGATCCGCAGCCGCAATTGTCAGTCCTTCGGGCGAGCCAGGTCCGGGCTCAATTCGTAGACTATCCATAGATTCGATTCTACTGGGGAGACTCCTCACCGATCCGCGGATCTCGCCCATATGCTTAAATCTGCTCCCACCGCCGTCACCAGCGCTCATGGCGCGCATCGAGGCGGGCTCGCATATTGTCGGATATTGTGCAGTTACACTGATTTTCTTCCTGTTGGCGGTGATCTCGTGTTCGCCGCCCAGATCTACCGCCAAGACCGCCGAACAAAGAAGTTTGCCAAACACACCGAAAAAGGAATGTCGAAAACCAGCCGCTGACCTTAAGGAGCCAGACATGACCCGCCTGACCATCCTGCAAACCGCCGACCTGCACGGTCAGCTCGAAACGCATGACGAGTTCTATGTGGTGGAAGGCAAGGCGGAGTATCGGCGGGCTGGCGGTGTTGCCCGAATCAAGACGCTCTTTGACCAGATCCGCGCTGAAAATCCGAACACGATCATCGTGGACAACGGCGATTGCTTCCAAGGCAGCGGTTGGACACAGCTCACGGAGGGCGAGGCGATGGTGCCGATCGTTAACGCGCTTGGCTACGACGTGGTTATGCCCGGCAACTGGGAGGTCGTGTTCGGCAAGGACCGCCTTCTCGATATCGGCGAGCGCTACGAGCCCGCCGTTATCTGCACGAACATGCACGATGCTGAGCCTGGTAACGCCAATCCGCGCGATCCGCTCGGCAACGACGTGCTCGGCAATCTCCTCTTTGATCCCTACACCGTGCTCGAGGTGGGTGGCGTGCGCGTTGGCATCCTCGCCTACAACGATCCGCAACTCACAAAGCGCCAAGCCCCCGACTACAGCAAGGGCATCGCACTCACCCGGCCGGCGCAAAACCTCGCGCATTGGGTCCGCGTGCTCCGCGCGGATGAGCGCTGCGACGTCGTCCTCCTTATGGCACACATGGGCATCGCCCCGCAGGTCGCGCTCGCGGACGAAGACTTCGCAAAGGGCGTCGACTATATCCTCGGCTCCGACACGCATGAACGCATTCGGGAGCCCATTCAGGGAAAGTATGCCCGGGTGACTGAGCCCGGTGCGTTTGGCTCGTTCGTCGGCCGGCTTGATATCGAGGTTGGTGACGACGGCGTACGCGAGCTCTCGTACGAACTTTTGGACGTGTCGGAAGATTACGATGAAGACCCCGAGGTTCTCAAGATTATTGCGGGCTTGCGGGAATCGTTGCCTGAGCTGGATGAGGCTGTGGGGACGACGTCGGAGGTCATCCAGCGTTACTACGTGCTCGAGACGCCGATGGATAATCTGATCACGGACGCGTTGTTCGAGAAGGCACGCGCGACTCTGGCGGAGCGTAACGAAGACGCCGGGTCTGATGAGTCCACTCTAGACGTAGCTCTTTCCAATGGTTTCCGCTTTTGCCCACCCCTCGTTCCTCAGGATGGCGAGGCGACCATCAGTCGGAATTATCTGTGGTCGATGCTCCCTGAAAATGCGGACGTGAAGGTCGGCAAGGTCAAGGGAGCTCGCATTCGTGCATGGCTCGAGAAAGAACTCAACAACGTGTTCTCGAAGCGGCCCGACGAGGTCTTTGGCGGATGGGTCGTACGCTTTTCGGGGATGAAGGTGCGTTTCAAGGCTGATGCGCCCATGGGTCATCGATTGCGCGAGGTACTTATCGGCGGCGATGTCCTCGACGACGAGCGTATCTACACCGTGGCTGCGTGCGAACGTGACGGTGATCCACCGAATGTGCTCTGCCGCCTAAAGAACATCGAGGATCCGCAACTGCTTGGCTTCAAACTTCACGACGCCGTCACCGAATTCCTCGACACTCGCGAAACGGTTGCGTACGGTCTTGAGGGCCGATGCGTTGCCGACGATCTACCGGACAAGCACCTCGGTCAGGCGACGATCGAGGGCTACGTCTTCCGATAGCGCGATTGCACCTTTTCGCGAATTTCGCCGGGTGCGGAGACCGGTTACTGATGCTTCCATCTCTCGATACGCTGAAGATATGACTTTTACTGTTTATCTTGCAGGCGAAATCCACTCCGACTGGCGACGGGAGGTCGAAGAAGGCGCGAAGGCGGCCGGACTCGATGTCACGTTCACCAATCCTGTGACCGACCATCCCGCATCTGACGCGGCGGGTGATCATCTCGGCGAAGCCCCGGAAGGGTACTGGCGCGACCACCAGTCAGCAAAAGTGAATGCGATCCGTACCCGCACCCTGATTCAAGAGGCGGACCTCGTAGTCGTTCGTTTCGGTGACAGGTACAAGCAGTGGAACGCAGCGTTTGACGCGGGTTACTGCGCGGCGCTCGGCAAGCCCTACATCACGTTGCATGACGAGGACATCGTCCATCCACTCAAGGAGGTCGACGCCGAAGCACTCGCATGGTGCAAGACGAACGATCAGGTCGTGGAAACGCTCCGGTACGTGTTGCAGCCGTGACGCGGCGCACCCGAAACGTTTTGCACCCGAATCCGTAACGTCCGGGTCAACTCCTTCAGCGATGCGTTGTCCGGCGAACCCTTGAACAACGTGCCATGGCTCGATCGTTCTGTCGGCTCGTGGCGCAGAATCTGGACTCAGGTACTCTGAACGCTATGACTGATTTCGATCATGCCCCCGAACTTGCGGCGCAGTGGGACGCCCGGTACGCATCGAAAGAGCAGGTGTGGAGCGGAAACGTCAACCGATTGCTCGTACGCGAACTTGATGGCGGTGGTGTCGCTCTCGAACCCGGCACCGCCCTTGATGTCGGCTCAGGTGAAGGTGCCGATTCTGTGTGGCTTGCCAAGCTCGGTTGGGACGTGACGGGCGTTGATATTTCGGCGATTGCCGTTCAGCGTGCGTCCGAATTCGCTGAGCGCGAGGGCGTACACGTGGATTTTCGAGCCGAAGATATTTCGACGACGTCGGGTCAGTTCGACCTCGTCTCTGCATTCTTTCCTTCAGTCCCCTCGGAGTCGGACATGCTCGCCCAGATCCTCAGCTTGGTAGCCCCAGGCGGCACGTTACTCTACGTGCACCACGTACACCCGGATTCGGAGAACGCTTCGGGTTACCGCGCTCATCGCCCCGGCTATTTGAGCCCGTTTGATGTGCGCGAGGTTCTTGACGCGCAGCCCGGTTATTGGCGGATCGACAAGCTTGAGATCGTCAAAAACGATGGACCGTCGGATTCGGATACCCACAGTCACGACAATCAGCCCAGTGATCGACACGATGAACACGGTCACCGACACCCAGGGCTTGGCAAATTTCACCAGTTCGATGCAGTTCTTCGTGCCACTCGCACTTAAACGGCTTATCGACTTATTGCGCGACGTGTCGGATGTTGGCCCGGTATCTAGCTTTTGGGGGTGGCGCGAATGAAAAGACGTACGTTTTTTGGCCGTCGGTGCTCGTTTCGGGGGCGTATGCCCCACAAGCCGCACCAACACCACCGACAGCGCCGCGGGTACAATGGCGCCGTTGCATAGTTATCACCTCGTAAATTTGGAAGGACGCCATGACCGACACGACTCCCGCCACCGCTGATCAGACTCCCGATTGCCCAGAGTGTGGTAGTGAGTACGCCTACGAGAACGGCCACCTCATGGTCTGTCCGATGTGCGGCCACGAGTGGGTTCCCGGCGAGGCTGAAGCGGTAGCTGAAGAAGCCGCAGCGGCCAAGGCGGCGGCCCAAGCGGCCGCCGAAATCCGCGACTCCGTGGGCAACGTCTTGCAAGACGGTGACGACGTCACTATTGTCCGCGATCTCGAGGTTAAGGGCGGCACCCAAATCAAGCGCGGCACGAAAGTTACCGGCATCCGCATCCTCGACGAACCCGTCAATGACCATGATATCGACGGCCGCGTCCCCGGTGTCGGAACGATGTACCTCAAGTCGAGCGTCGTCAAAAAGCTGTAGTTTCGCCCGGTCTCATTCACGGCGCACGATGATGATCTGCCGTAGTTGTCGTTATCTCCCACGATGGCGATCTGGCGCAGCGCTCGCTTTCCGACGATGATCTATCGAAGGGGCATCGCTCGGCACGACTTGCCTAGTCCAGCACGGTACCTACCCCTGACACAGTCGACGGTGGCACCGAAAGATCGAGGCCACCGTCGACGTTAAATAATCAGGATCACGGGAAGAGCCCACGCATGTGGTGGGCGTCGAGCACGCGCTCAACCGCCATGGACACCGCTGCTTCGCGCAGGTTCACGCCGTGCTCCTTGGAGAATTCGATGACGTCATTCCACACCGCCATCATCGCCGATTCTTGGGATTTTTGGACGCGCTCCAAATCCCAGAAGAAGTTGTCGCGGCTTTGGACCCACTCGTAGTAAGACACGAGTACGCCGCCCGAGTTTGCAAGAATATCGGGAACGACCATCACGCCTTTGTCGTTAAGAATCTTGTCCCCAGCACCGGTGGTCGGACCGTTGGCGCCTTCAATCACCACGCGGGCCCTGACATCGCTCGCGTTATCGCCTGTCAGCACTCCTTCGATTGCTGCTGGCACCACGGCATCGACATCTAGAAGAAGAAGCTCCGCCGGATCCATCGCATCGGCCCCATCGAAGGACACGACCTTACCAGTCTTATCTACGTGCTCGCCGAGAGCCTCGACATCGATGCCGGACTCGTTGTAAATGGCTCCGAACACATCAGAGATCGCCACGACCTTCATGCCGGCCTCGTCCATGAACTTGGCGGCACCGCGGCCGACCTTTCCAAAGCCCTGCACGGCAACGGTGGCGTCCACTTCGTCGATGCCGAGGTGGCCGAGCGCGGCGTGAGTCGTCAGGTAAACGCCGAGCGACGTCGCGTCAGCACGGCCGAGCGAGCCGCCGAGCGACACCGGCTTGCCGGTCACAATGCCGGGTGTGGTGTGTCCAACCGCTTGTGAGTATGTGTCCATGAACCAGGCCATGACCTGCTCGTCTGTGCCTAGGTCAGGCGCTGGAATGTCAACCTCCGGACCGATGACGGGTAATAGCTCGTGTACATAGCGGCGAGTGATCCTTTCGATCTCGCCCTTTGAAAACTCCGCTGGGTTGAAGGCAATCCCGCCTTTCGCTCCGCCGTAGGGGAGGTTGAGAAGCGCAGCCTTCCACGTCATAAGCATGGCAAGCGCGCGTACCTCTTCCATGTCCACATGCTCGGAATAGCGGATGCCGCCTTTACCTGGCCCACGGCTCCAGTTGTGTTGGATGCGATAGCCCTGAAGGACGATGGTGGTTCCGTCGTCGCGCTTGACGGGTACGGCAACCTTAACCTCGCGGCGCGGCGTGGCGAGCAATTCGTAATCGGCGTCAGAAAATCCGAGGATTTCTTGCGCTCTCTTGAGCTGAGCTTTAGCGTCGTCGTATGGAGTGGGGGATGGACTCACGTCGAGTGCCTCCTTGGTTGGTTACAGCCATCATAAACGGAAGTAGACGGACCGGCGATGCCATGGTAGCCGTCGTCGTGGACTTTGTAACCTTTCAGTAAGGGCCACTCTTCACGCCAACGCCTCTTGAATACACGAAAACCGGTGGCTCGCAAAGATCTCACGAGCCACCGGTCCGACATGTGAGCGCAAGTCGCGCGCTGATTATCCTCTATGCGATAAAGACGAGATCCTCAGGGGCGATCGTCGGCTTGGTGCGGCCCGGTTCCTCAATTGAGCCGAACGGCATCTGGGCGAGCATTTCGTAATCGTCCGGCAGGCCGAGGTACTCGCGGATCTTCGCGTCGTATCCTTGCTTAAAGCCAACATTGTAGTGTTGGAGCGAGGCGCCAAGGCCAAGGTCGGTTAAGACCAGCCACGCGCCGAGCGCGGCAATGGCGTGGTTGTTTTCCTTGTAAAGCTCGTTGCGGTCGGGGCTCATGCCCATGCTTTCCACCTTCTCGCGGCTTTCGAACATGAGGATGGTACCGAGGCCCTTCTTCGCCTGGTCGAAGCGCGGTGCGAATATCTCATACATCTTCGGGCCCATGGCGACCTTCTGATCTTCGTGGAGAATGTCCCAGACCGCGTCATTCTTTTCGCCGGTCACCACAACGAAGCGTGTGGTCTGGCTGTTGCCCGCCGAAGGAAGTCGGCCGACCACGTCGCGCAACGCCTCAACGACGCTCTCGACCGTGTGCTCCGTGTTCGTGCCGATCTGGTAGACCGACCGGCGCTTGTGGATCAGATCTGCGAATGTCATGAGTGCTCCTGTAGTAAAACGTCAGATGGTTGAAAGTTCTACTAATCATTTAATCATGCAAACCAAGCAACCTGAACTTTCCTACGGTGCAGTCCGTCACCCGTCATTGCGCGTTCGGGGAAACGCTCCCGCGTCTTACCTAACTGCGCGAATTCGCGGGGCAATGGGACGTACTCTGATTCGCCTGAGGTTGATCCCCATCATCTACTTTCAAAGCTCGGTGGTTCATGGTCTACGAGCAGAAGCGGCGGGGGTTTGGGGAGGCGGGCAAGTCATCTACCTCTACTGAGTAGACTTGATGTCGCATTTTCGTCGTTCCTGTGTTTCGACGTTCCTGCGTTTCGTCGTTCCTGTGTGCTTGGGCTGGGATTTTTCGGGTGTGCTCTCTCCACCGGCGCATTGGACTGATCGGGAACTAGCGCCAGTGCGGAAAATAAAACGCCCCAGTCGCTGGTGGCCACTGGTACCCTCAGGTGACTGGCGCTTCATACGTCACCCACATTCGACCCTGTGACGAGGATAACGATGGATCAGCAGCAATTCGACGGTTTGGTCAAGCTATTTGAAAACGCGCGCGACACCGAGGGTAATTCCCTCAATATGCACTACGTCCTGATCAAGCAGGGCGATCGCGAATTTTTCCACGCATTTAACGGCCGCACAGAGCCGTCCGACATCCGCTCGATATCCAAAACAGTCATGGCGATCATCCTCGGCACGATTATCGAAAGCCGCAGCGATCTCACGGAGGACACCCCTGTTTGGCCCGTCCTTGAACCGCTCGCCAACCTTACGAACGAAGAAAATCTCCCGGCGCTCAAACGCGTGAAAATCAAGCACCTTATCAACCACACGATCGGCTTCGACCGCATCCTGATGATGCGCGGCGACATTGCCGAGATGGATCCGGCCGACTATCTCAACTACATCGTTAACGAGCCCATCGTTCACGAACCCGGTACGCACTACCTCTACTCAAACGCAGGGTTCTACCTGCTCTCAATTTTCCTCCAAGAATTCTTAGGTGAAGATCTCGAGGCCTACGCAAAGCGCGCACTCTTCGACCCACTGGGCATCATCGATTACAGGTGGGAACGCTACGGAACGTACCTTGCCGGCGCGACAAGACTGTGGCTGCACCCGCATGACATTCTGAAGTTCGGTGAGCTCCTTCTTCATGGCGGCCAGGGCATCGTCTCACCGGTATGGGTTGAACGTATGAAGCGATTCACCGACTTCACACCAGAACAGGACACCCCCACGAACCCGTATTTCCGCCGGTGGGCCTACGGTTCCAGCCTCTGGTTGTCGAACAGGAACGGCATCTTCTTCGGCCATGGCACCGACGGTCAAACCCTCGCCATTGTCCCTGACCGCGAGGCCATCGTTGTCACCACCGCCCACCACGTCGACGTCGCACGCCTTGAGGAACTCGTCGACAAGGCCATCACGCTTCTCTACTAGGAGCGGGAGCTCAGCTCCGCTCACGCTGTCGAAGGCCAGCCTCCCGTCAGGAAAGCTGGCCTTCGTAGTAGCCGAGGTTCTCGGGGCGCCAGCCGGTCGCCGTCGACGTTTACACCCGGCCGAACCTGGGGTAGGTTGCGTCAGCTGGCGATTCCGCCCACGCGATCGTTGACGGCAACAAGGTCGTTGTAGACATCGTTGTCCGCGAGCGCGAGGAACGCCTTGCGGAATACCTCGAAGTACTCGGTGTAGATCGCGTGATTGTCCATGTCTGGCTCGATGAAGCCGTGGGTGTGGACCATTGCGTCGACGGCGGAATCAATGTCTGGTAGCTCGCCTGCGCCGACCGCACCCAGGATCGCTGCACCAAGCACGGCACACTCTGAGACCTTGAGCCTTTCAACGCGCCGGCCATACACGTCGGCCTGCATCTGGCTCCAGAACAGCGACTTCGCACCGCCACCTGAGAGTCTGATCGTGTCGAACGGGCGCCCCATCGCGCCTTCCATCGCCTCAACCGCCATGCGCAGTTCGTACACCACGCCCTCAAGCACCGCGCGCGCTGCATGCTTACGCGTGTGAATCTGGGTGATGCCGAGCATGCCGCCGCGGGCGTTGTCGTGGAAATACGGGTTGGCCTGCGAGTTGAAGAACGGGAAGAACAACAGACCCTGCGAGCCCACGGGTGCCTCGGACGCCTGTAGCGTGATGAGGTCGTAGGGGCTGACGTCGAGTGTCTTTGCTGCTTCTACCTCTGGCTGACCATACGTGTCGCGCCACCAGCGTAGTGCCACACCGGCTGCGTGTGCCGTGCCCTCCATGTCCCAGCGACGCGGGATGGCGTGTGCCCCAAAGGAGACGCCCGATTTCAGGTTCGTCTCCATGTCCGGAGCGTTGTCGAGTTGTGCGACCATCACAGCTGCCGTTCCTAGCGACAGTTCGGCCATGCCCTCCTTATTGACGCCCGATCCTACGGCGGCGCACTGTTGATCTCCGCCGCCTGCGCTGAGCGTGGTGCCCACGGCAAACCCGGTGGCGTTGGCGCCTTCGTCCGAGACCGCACCAAGTGGCTTGAGTTCCTGAAGAATTGGGGGCATCATGTCCAGATCCAGGCCGGCGCGTTCGAATAACTCTGGCGCGTAATCGAGGGTCTGAATGTCAAACATGCCGTTGTAATTCAACGCCGACGGATTGGCGAACAACTCCTGCGAGCCCAGCTTATGGAGGATCCACTCTTGTCCGTTCAAGAATTTCCACGTGCGGTTGTAGATTGCCGGACGATTATTCTTCAGCCAGATGAGCTTCGGGTAAACCCAGATACTTGACGGATTTAGCCCCGAGATTCGGTAGTAGCCGTCGTGCCCGAACTCCTCATCGATCCACTGGGTTTCCTTCCATGCGCGCGTGTCCGACCAAACGATTGAATCGCATAACGGCTCCCATGTGTCGTCCACCGGCACGAATGACCCGCGCTGAGACGAGACGCCGATCGACACGATGTCTTTCACGTCGCCGGGGAAGGTGCTTGTCGCCTTCTTCGACGCGATGCATATTCCCTCCCACAGCTCGTGCATGTCCTGGTCCACCCAGCCCGGGTGCGGGTGTTTGGTGCGATATTCGGAATAGCCTTGACTCATAATGCGGCCGTCACCGTCAAAAATCATGACTGTACAGCCCGTTGTCCCGGCGTCGATGCCGGCGAAGTATTTACTCATTTCTCCCTCTCGTTGGGAATGGCGATATGCGCCGCGGTGGCGCTGACGTGTGGTTGGTGTGGTCGTGCCTCGTTCTCGGGGCGAATGGGGGTGTATTTCATTGTATCCGATTAGTGTGACTGGCGTTACGTTGGGTATTTGCGCTGTTCGCTGGGAGATTCCAACGACGCCGGTGGATTCAGTTGCACACTATGCTGGAAGGACGTTGTGCAATGGAGTGTGGCGGTTTGGCTACAAGACGGCACGAATTTTTGGAGGACATGATGAAGAGGCTATACATCGATAAGGTGCACCCGGCGGTTTATCAAGCCCTGGCGAAGGCATCGCAGGCGGCAAGTGACGCCGCACAAGAGGCAGGGCTCGGGCTGGATCTCATCGAGCTTTCAAAGGTCCGCGCGTCGCAGATTAACGGCTGCTTGATCTGCTTGTCGATCCATACGGACGTGGCTCGTAAGGCGGGGGTGACGCAGCGCCAGCTCGACCTGCTGACCGCGTGGCGCGAGGAGAAGTCGCCGTTCACCGAGCAGGAGAGGGCCGCGCTTGCGTTGGCAGAAGAGATCACACGCCTTGGCGACGAGCTCGCCATGGACCGTGCCCTCGAGGTGGCTGGCGGAATTTTCACACCAGAACAGATCTCGGCAATTTCCTGGAACATCATCATGATCGGGGCTCTCAACCGGCTCTCGATCGTGTCGGGACATCCCCCGCGCAAGTGACGTGACGCGTAGATAACTCAATTACGTGAATGGACTTCCATAGCGGTCCCGTCGGTTCCGACGGGACCGCTATGTGATTGCTGAGCGTGGAGCGCAGACGTAGCTGGATCTTGGCTGTTCAATTCGGCCTGAGCTGAGTGGGCACTAA
>JBHWRK010000019.1:0-15718 GCA_043426715.1 Trueperella sp.
GGCATGGCTCAAGGCAAAATTTCGAATGTGACGGAAAACGACCAAGCGTTCTTCCTCCCTGAATCGGCCGAGTCCACCCTGGCCAGCGACGCTGCGGCTGACTTCAAACAGACCAATGATCTACCGCTTCTGATCGCCGTCGTTAAATCGGACGAATCCGCATTCGACGAACAGGAACTCGCCGAGCTCGCCGTCGTCGGCGAAGCGCTTCCCGGGATGGAACTGTCCACAGGCCAGACGCTTCAAGATGTCATGACCGCACCGTTCATCCCGCCCATACCAAACGACGACGCCACGGCTGTTCTCCTGCCGATCGGCCTCGACGCAGACGCCGTAAACGCCCAAGACGACGCCGGTGACCGCCTCGTTAATTCGATCGTCAGCGACGTCCGCGCCACCATCGCCGAGAACCACAGCAACATCGACGCCGACTTCTACGTTTCCGGCCCCGCCGCCCTCGCATCCGACCTCGGCGGCGCCTTCGCGGGCATCGACCTCACTTTGCTTCTCGTGGCACTCGTGCTCGTGTTCGTCATTTTGATCGTCGTTTACCGTTCGCTGTACCTGCCGGTCGCTGTCCTCACCACCGCCCTCGCCGCACTTTCGGCCGCCGTGCTCATGGTCTACAACCTCGCCCTGCGCGACGTATTTTCCCTGAATGGCCAGACCCAGGGCATCCTCTCCATCCTCGTCATCGGCGCCACAACCGACTACTCGCTTCTCGTCGTGTCGAGATACCGCGACGAACTCAATGCCGGCGGCACGCCACTCGAAGCGCTCGCCCGTTCCGTCAAGGGTGTCTGGGAGCCCATACTCGCCTCAGGCGGCACGGTCATTGCTGGCCTGCTCGCACTCCTGCTTTCCGATCTCTCATCGACGGCCTCCCTCGGCCCCATTGCCGCAATCGGCATCGTCTTTGCGATGCTTTCGGCTCTCACGCTCCTGCCTGGGCTGCTCATGATTTTCGGCAACCGCTTCGCTCGCGCCGTTTTCTGGCCCGCGAAACTCCCCGAAAAATCAGCCGACCCCGAGGGCATTGACGGCCACGGCATCTGGTCAAAGTGGGCTCGCGTCGTCGGCAAACACGACCGCAAGGTGTGGATCGGCTCGCTCGCACTCCTCGTTCTCCTTGCAGCCTTCGCCCCCACCTTCAAGGCGGAAGGCACCTCGCAAACCGACCAATTTATGGACACGCCCGAGTCTGTTGTCGGCTTCGACATCCTCGGAAAAAAGTTCGACGTGGGCTCGGTTGAACCCGTCGAGGTGATCATTGCGATTGACGCCGCTGACGCAGCTATCGAGGAGATATCAGTGCTCGATGGGGTCGAGTCAGTCGTCACAACCGTTGATCCTCAAACTGTCCCGCAAAGTAGTGGCATGCCCAGCGATGCTGAGGGCGCTCCCGAAAGTATGCCAGCCGACGCCCAGATGCCCACGGGAATGCCGGGCAGCGACCAGGCAGGCGAACCACTGGTCGTCAACGATCGCGTGCTTCTGTCCGTGGCCACTACGATGCCGGCGGGTGACAAAGCGACCGGCGAAGTCGTCCAGCAGGTCCGCGACATCGCTCACGAGCTTGACCCCGCGTCGCTCGTCGGCGGCGTGTCCGCGCAAAACCTCGACACCCAGCAAACCGCCCGCGCCGACCTCATCAAGATCATCCCGATTGTGCTCATCATCATCACGGTGATGCTGATCTTCCTACTTCGATCACTCGTGGCTCCGCTGCTGCTGATTCTTGCGAACATTCTCTCGTTCGCATCCGCGGTGGGCATCTCGGCACTCATCTTCAACCACGTTCTGAAGTACCCCGGCGCAGACGCCTCCGTCCCGCTCTACGCGTTCGTCTTCCTCGTGGCGCTCGGCATCGACTATACGATCTTCCTCATGGCGCGCGTACGCGAGGAATCCGATCATGTGGGAACGCGTAAGGGCCTGCTTCGAGGGCTCGCGGTCACGGGCGGCGTCATCACGTCTGCAGGTATCGTGCTTGCGGCAACGTTCGCGGCGCTCGCCGTCATCCCGCTACTATTCATGGTCCAGCTCGCGATCATCGTGCCGCTCGGCCTGCTGATCGACACATTTATCGTCCGCACCTCGCTAGTCGCTGGACTTGTCCACGACATCGGAGATCGGGTCTGGTGGCCTCGCAAGATTGAGCCCAAGGTGGAGGGAACTGCCCGAGAAGCGAAAGACGACGGTCGCGCCGACAGCTCAGCCAGCCCCACGGCCACCGTCTAAAACGCACTCGGAGCCAGGGTGCTCCGCGGACAGCTCGCCGGGCATCCCGGTTACATCAAGTAATCGCGGTTCAACGGAGGCATTACTCAAAGTGTGAGGGCCAGGTCCATCGGACCTGGCCCTCAGTGTCACCAGAGGCGAACCTGCAGTGACTGGCTTGTCAGCACACGGTGTCGTGTGTCAACGGGATCATACGGTGTGACCTACTCCGCCACCTTTTGTTCAGCCTTCTGGACGTCTTCGTCAACCCAGTCGAAGGTACGCGTGACTGCCTTCTTCCACTGACGCATCTGACGAGCAACCTCGTCCTTGTCCATGTTCGGAGTCCAGCGCTTGTCTTCCTGCCAGTTGTCGATGACGTCCTGCTCGCCATTCCAGAAGCCCACAGCGATACCGGCAGCGTAGGCTGCACCGAGCGCAGTGGTCTCTGCAACGACGGGTCGGACAACGTCCACACCGAGGAGGTCGGCCTGGAACTGCATGAGCGTGTCGTTGGCAGTCATGCCGCCGTCAACACGGAGCTCCCCAAGGTCAACGCCGGAATCGGCATTCATTGCCTCGAGAACCTCGGCCGTCTGGAACGCTGTCGCCTCGAGGACGGCGCGAGCCAGGTGGCCCTTGTTGTTGTAACGGGTCAGACCAACGATCGCGCCGCGAGCGTCGTCCTTCCAGTACGGTGCGAACAAGCCGGAGAATGCCGGGACGATGTACACGCCACCGTTGTCCTCGACCGTCGCAGCAAGCGTCTCGATCTCCGGTGCGGAGGAGATGAGGCCGATCTGATCGCGCAACCACTGGACGAGCGAGCCCGTCACGGCGATCGAGCCTTCGAGCGCGTACACAGCTTCCTGATCGCCAATCTTGTAACAGACGGTGGTCAGCAGGCCGTTCTCGGACGTAACAGCCTCGTGACCCGTGTTGATGAGCATGAAACAGCCCGTGCCGTAGGTGTTCTTGGCCATGCCCTTTTCGAAACATGCCTGGCCGAACGTCGCAGCCTGCTGATCGCCGAGGATGCCGGCGATCGGGGTGTCGATAATGAGGCTGTTCCGTGAACCCACGCCGTATACCTCGGACGAGGACTTGATCTCCGGGAGCATTGACATCGGAATGCCCATGGCCTCACAGATCTCCGGGACCCATTCGAGCTTGCGGACGTCCATGAGCATCGTACGCGACGCGTTGGTCACATCCGTCACGTGTACGCCACCGTTTACGCCACCCGTGAGGTTCCACAATACCCAGGTGTCCATGTTGCCGAACAGGAGGTCCCCTGCTTCGGCCCTCTCGCGTGCACCCTCAACGTTGTCGAGGATCCACTTGACCTTTGGGCCAGAGAAGTAGGTGGACAGACCAAGACCGACGGTCTCCTTGTAGCGGTCCACGCCCTCGTCGCCAGCAAGTTCGCGAACGATCTTGTCGGTACGGGTGTCTTGCCACACGATTGCGTTGTAAACCGGCTCGCCTGTGTTCTTATCCCACACGACAGCGGTCTCGCGCTGGTTGGTAATACCAACGGCAGCCAGCTCATGGCGGTTGATGTCTGCATCCGATAGCGCCGCGCCGATCACGTAGCGGACGCTACGCTCTACCTCGACCGGATCGTGCTCGACCCAACCAGCCTTCGGCATGATCTGTTCATGCTCCTGCTGGCCAAGGCCGACGATGTTGCCACCATGGTCGAATATGATCGCACGGGATGACGTCGTTCCTTGATCGATCGCCATCACATACTTCTTTTCCAATGATTCTGCCATTGAGTTCCCTTCTTCTTTGAACGGTAGGTCATGTCTTGAGACGTTGGCCGCACGTGCGTAAAGCTTTTCCACGACCAACAGCGATCGAACGCCCGGGCGTCAATCTGCTTCTTTTACTCTCCCACAAAACGTGAAAAGGTGACCCGCGATACAAGGATATTGCAAGAAGTTGCAGGCTGACTCCGCGTTTGTGGAAAGCGTGCAGTTCGGTTGGATTTTCGATCAATGCGCAGGTCAGCGCGTACTTTGTGGACGGTTTAACGACGACGCCACGACGCGGCTCGTTTTTGGATAGCCGGATACGCTAAGAGCGAGGCAAATTCTTCTCAATGCTTTAGCGGATGTATAGAACAGACCAGGAGGCCAGCAGGCATTGCGGAGACTTACTCGCTCCAGCGCAGAGCGGCAAGCATTTGAGTGAGTGACTCTTGAGCCTCGGTGTATGACACGAGACGCGCCCCCTTTGCCGCCAGCTCCTCGTACATGGCCGGTTCCTTCAGGAAGTGCGCAAAACCGCGACGCAGGAGGTTGGGCAGTGGCTTGCGGTTCTCGTCAAGGTCACGCATGAGACGGAACCAGAACGTCTGCAGGCGGGGACGTTTGATAACGAGAGCGTCAGCAAGAATGCCTTCGGCTCGGAGTTCGTCAATGAGCTCCACTGCGAAGATACCTTCGGCCATAACGTATCTGCGTCCGTCCATATCGAGCGTGCGCTCGCCGATGCGGGTAGATGTCGGAATGTCGTAGACCGGCACCCGAGTCGACCCCTTCGTGCAGAGCTCAATGAGCGCCTGTACTGCCGCGTCCTTGTCCCAGGTTTTAGGTGAGTCCCAATCGACCATCCCGTGGCGCAGGGGCATGCCGGGACGATCGCCGTCGTAATAAAAATCGTCGAGCGATACGACGGGCAGGCCGGTGCGCGAGGTGAATCGGGTCTTGCCGCTGCCGGATGCACCCATGACGAGAATGACGCGGGCGTTTGGGCGCCGCGCGGACTCGGGCAGGTCAAATAGACCATCATCAGACAGGGGAGTAGACATGGTGGCAAGTCTATACGCCGCACCCGTCAGCTTCCGGTCGAGGCGGCGTGATTCCGAACGCTATCCGGCGAACGGGACAACGGGTTTTCCAGGCACGTCGGTGCGACCGTGGAAGATAGCGCCCTCGGTGCTCGTGGGATCGTCGAGGTTCTCGCGGGAGGTGGTGACGTAGACGTCGCGGCCGTCCTCGCCGCCGAGCGTGACAGCCGTGACCAGCCGAGCAGGGATGTCCCACTCTCCAAGGATCTCGGCCTGCGGAGAGTAGAGTCGAATCTTGCCGACACGGTTGAGCGCCACCCAAACGTTGCCCTCGGAATCCACCACGAGGCCGTCTGGGCTGGTGCCGGTGGCTTCGTGGAATTCGCGGCGATTGGTTAGCTCTTGGCCAACGACGTCGAAGACATCGGTCCGTCGGGTGGACGTATCGTGATAGTAGGCTCGCGCGCCGTCGGGTGAAAAGTCGATGCCGTTCGAGGTTGAGACCGAATCGAGCACGGTGGTCACCTCGAAATCCGGCGTGATCTTGTAGAGCTTTCCTGCACCCGGCTTACGCGAGTATGACATCGAACCCGCGTAGAGGTTGCCCCAAGGATCAGTGCCGCCTTCGTTCATACGAATGTCCGGATCAGTCCACATGGGCTCCATCGCTCTCACGTCGCCGAAGGGGTCCTCCGCGAGCCCAAGGCCACGTTCGAGACCGACGACGAATCCGCCCTGCGCTCGCGGTCGCACAAACGCCGCAACTGGCGAGCTGACGTGGAGACGGTCAATCTCTCCGTTGTCTTTCAGCGTGAGGAGATCACCTTCAAGCATGTCAACCCATCGCAGTCCTCCCCACTCTTTCGACCAAACTGGTCCCTCGGCATGGTAGGCAATGGCATCTGTGATCTGTTCAAACATGGCGACTCCTCATCTTGGAATGTGGCGCTAGCCCTTTTGAACACTAACAAAAATGCGTGGTTGGGCCACGCAGTTCTAGCCCTTGGCGGACAGTTCTTGGCTCGTGTGCGGTTGTCTGTGAGCACGCACAGCGCTTCAATGCGACAGTGACGCAAGTTCGTGACGTGGTCAATGTCCGATTCGATTGGTCAGTTCGCTGGGAACCTGGAAGGTTTCATCTACGCAAAGACCAGTTTTGGCGACGACCATCGACGTGCGCGAGCCTGCCTGCCCCGTGAGATGTTGCTCCTCGGATAAAAGGATCCGGGCTCGTCGCAATGACAAGCCCGGATCCGCGCCCTGAGCGTTACCGCCGAGGGCAGATATTTAGTTGTTGCCGTGGTTGTTAATCAGCCAGCCCAAGAGAACGGTGAATGATCTCGATCGGATGGACCGTGGTTGCGCCAGAGCCCTTACGAATCTGCCAACGGCAGGTTTCGGTCTCGCATGCGGCGAGCTTGGGGTTGGTGCGCTTGATCATGTCGAACAGCGGCTTGCCAACGGCCTGCGCCACGTCGTACTTTTCCTTCTTGAAGCCATACGTTCCCGCAATGCCGCAGCACGGCTGGCCTGACTCGACAACCGTCACACCTGGAATCGCTTCCATCATCTTGATGGCTGGCTTGCCGATGCCCTGACTCTTGACTTGGCATGGCTGGTGGTAGGGAATAGTGATGTCCCAGCGCTTGAGCTCATCGATCGGGAATTCACCGTTCTCCATCAGTTCGACGATGAATTCCGAGGTCTCAACGGTTCGGGAGCCGACGTCGAGCAGTTCGGGATCGTCGAGGCCCATGATTTCGTGGGCCTCGTGGCGGAGCATGCCTGCGCATGAGCCGGAGGACGAGATGATCGTCAGATCCGTCCCCGCAGAACTCAGAGCCTTGGCGAGCTTTCTCACGTTGCTTGCAGCGCGGTCGAACAAGCCGTTGGACTGATGGGCAAGGCCACAACAGTTCTGCTTGGGAACGAGAACCTCATAGCCGAGATGCTCGAGAACTTCGACGGTTGCTTTGGACGTGGCTGTCTCAAAATAGCCGCCCGCGCAACCATGGAAGAACACGATCGGGCCCTTAGGGAATGGCCCAGTACGCTGCTTTTGGTGCTTCTTAAACCAGGACATGAACGTGCTCGTCTGTGCCGTCGGCATTGGCGCGTCGCGATGAACGCCGATGACTTTTTCGACAACGACGCGCACGGGCTTGATGCCGAGCACCGCGTTGGCAATTGGCGCGACCGGCGTCATCAGCCTACCTTCGAGCTCCGTTTCCGGAAGGAGACGGTCGCGAAGTGACATGTTGTCGGCCTTCATGACTGCTCGCGCCTGAGCGTTGATCTCCGCGATCTTGACGCCTTGTGGGCAGACTGTTGTACAGATCGCACAGCCCGAGCAGTAGTCGAGCGAGACGTCAACGCTTGCGCCGTCACGGAAGCGTTCGGCCTGCGGACCTACCCACTTGGGGCCGCTAAACAGCGGGGTCGCACGAGCGACGGGGCACTGGGTTTCACAGATCGTACACTTGACGCACGCATCGAGCGACGCGCGGGCAAGTGAAGCCTTGGCGTGTTCGAGTGGTAACACAGTCATAGTTAGTCCTTCTTCCTAATCGCCCGAGCGGCGGCAATTGCGGAACCTAGCGCGATGCCTTCGCCGGACTTTTCACTCCATGGGCGTGCGCCGCCTAGGAGCGAGCCCACGCAGTAGAGGTTGTCGTAGACGGGAGTGCCGTCTGCCAGTGGCTGCATGTTCTCGTTGACGGCAACGCCACAGCCGAAGATGTCCTTTTCGTCGACGACGACCTCACCGGTCACCGTCTTTGCTTCCTTGTCATCCGGATTCATGAAGATTAGAGGAAGGTCGAACACGCGCTCGCGGATCTCGCCATAAGAATCGCGTTCGATGGTGCCGGACTCCAGCCCGCCACCTGCATAAACGACAGCGTCGACCTTCTCAGTCGTCACTCGTCCAGCGCGCTGAACGTTGATCGCGGTGATCCGCGAGCCGTCAGTTTCGAAACCAACTGCCTGAGCATTGAGGCTGATGTCCACACGTTGCTTGCGCGTCTGGTCAGTCAGCACGTCGTTGATACGTCGGCCGGGGACTGACGGTGGCGGGACCGGCACTTCGCCGACCGGGACGCCGAGCTCCGAAGCGATCTCATCGTATGCATCTGCGGAAAAGCCGAGGATGGCGGGCAATAGGATCGTCTCGCCTTCCTGAACTTCCGAGCGCAGAGCGTGAATTAGTGCGTCGCGGGTGTCAGGGGCATCCAGACCAGCCGAACCGTCGAGAGCTCGGGCAAACGTGGTGCCCGTCGAGTCGACTTCCGGCTTACGTGGCTGAACACTGATGGTCACTGCACGTGCCTGAACTTCGGCTAACGGTGTGCGCGCGAGGTTATCGGCAATGAATGCAGCGGGGAAGTCGCGGAACTGCTTAATTCCCACAACGAGAAACTTCTTGCCGTCCTCAACGATCGCTGGGGCCATCGTGTTTTGAACGACTGCCGTAGGACGAACCGCGCCGATCGCGGTCGGCATGAGGACGTTCGTTCCAGTGTTGTCTCCAAACAGGCCAGTTGCCTCGCGTAGCCAGTCGATGCCCTCGCGCACGGCATCTGCGCCGATGGCCGCATAGGGATGTTCTGGTTGTTCGGACACCAGTTCGTTGATGGCGTCATAAGGGTTTTCAATGGGATGGCCGTCATTGTGCCAGCCGTACACGTCGAGCGTGCCAGCCGACAGTCCAAGACCGCCGATTCCCTTGGCGATGATGTCAACGCGGTGCCCGGCCTCGCGCAACATGAGTGCGCTCGACAATCCCGCCAGACCCGCTCCGATAACTACGATTCGCATTATTCGTCCTCCTTCACGGGTGCCTGCACCGGGCGTCCATGGAGCATTTCAAGATCACCGGTAGCGACCAGAGATTCCTTCGATGGTGCGGGCAGATGGTCGATGTCGAGATTGCCAGCGAGGATCCACTTATTCAGCGTGGCCTCGCGTAGTTGTTCGCCGTACATGAGCGATTCAAGGCCCGAGTAGCGGTTCTTGATGAACAGCCTGAGCATCGACGACGTGCGGTCGGCATTCTGAGTCGGGTCCGTGATCGTCTTCGCGGTCTTTTCATGCATGATGCCCGCGGCGCGCATGGCACAGAACGTACCCTGGCAGGGACCCATTCCAAGGCGAGAACGGCGGCGGACGTCGTCAAGATTCGCCTCTGGCTGCTTGTCGAATTCCTTCTCGAGAGTCGAGCGGCGCAACAGCTCACACTCACAGATGATCGGATCGTTGTGTCGCTCAGCCTCGGCTTCTGCAAGACGATCGGTGACTTTGTGAGTACGTGGCGCGCGCGGGGGAACCGCCTCGTCTGCCGTCGTACACTCAACGAACTCGTCCATCTGCTCAAGCAACGCGTCCACGATGTTCTTCGCCATGAGGCGGTAGGTCGTGAGCTTGCCACCGGCGATGGTGAAGAAGCCATTGATACCATCGCGTGTGGAATGGTCGATGATCGACATGCCGCGCGACATGTGGCGCGTATCTGATGCGTCCACGCGGGAATCCAGAACCAGCGGCCTCGCGCCTGCCCAGGCGTGGACCGCGCGAGCCTTTCGGAAGCCCGGGATGAGATCCTCGCCCGAATCCAGCATCTGCTGGACCTCGGACGTTTTGATTTCGAGGAAGTCCGGATCCGCGGCGCGCTGATCGGTGGTGCCAATAATCGACACGGTGTGTGCGGGGACGATGATGTCGCCGTCCGCAGGGTGGATACAGCGGTTGACCACCATGTTGACGAGGCGGTGATTCATCGCGATCATGATGCCGCGGCCAGGAACCACATCTACGCCATGAGCTCCTGCCATCTTCGCTATTTGGCCGGCCCACGGGCCGCCCGCGTTAATAGCGGCGCGACAGTCAATGCGTACCTCTTCGCCAGTCTTTTCGTTAATACACACGACTTGGGAGACCTGACCGTCGTCGTGCTTGATCTCCGTCACACGGTGATACGTAAGAGTTTGTGCGCCGTATTCGCGTGCAGATTCTACGCATCCCCAGACCATGCCCCATCCGTCGACAGAGCCATCCTCCACCTGGAACGCGCGCTGGATGCCCGGGTTTAGGCGAGGCTCAAGGGTGAGTGCCTCCTTGATAGTTAATTCGTGAGCCGGAACGCGAGTCTCGTTCGCTGCCGCCAGGAAGCGAGTGGAGTACTCGGGATCGTCGTTGGGGCCGACAACGAACAGTCCGCCAGTCTCCTCGACCGAGTCTGCATGAATGCGACGCAGGACGACATTTTCTTCAGCGCACTCGGTGGCCGAGTGCGGATCCGAAATGACGTAGCGACCGCCAGAATGCAACAGGCCGTGGAAGCGACCAGAGGTTCCTTGCGCCAGATCGGCGCGCTCTACCAAAACGGCGTCAAAGCCACGCATTGCGAGGTCACGTAGGACCCCCGCCCCCGTAGCTCCGCCACCTATAACAACAACATCGGTGCTTATAGTTTTCATCGTTCTTCCGATTTCTTCGCGGAATATTCTCTTCCAATGTACGTCGTTGTGACAGGTCATGTGCTGAATACTGTGAACAAAGGAAGAATTTGCCCAAGCGTGCACGCTCGTGCAATGAACCTGAAATCGATTTCAGATTGTGTGTAAGATTCTATCAGGCGAGCAGGTGAAAGGGACCGAAATGAATCGGACAGATCGTGCACAAGCCGCATACGAGGCGGCCGTGATGCACTTTGTTCAGGGCGAGACCATGGAATCGATTGCGCGCCGCCTATCCGTGTCACGGTCAACCGTGTCGCGGCTCATTTCGGAAGCGAAGGAAAACGGCCTCGTCCAGGTCACGATTCACCCGCCCCAGGCCGCCGCGAGCGAGCTGCAGACCGCAATTTCGAACATGTTCGACGTGCGGGTGAAGGTCGTTCCCGTGCCCTTTGGCGTGAACGAGACACGTCGGCTCAACGCCGTCGCCCAAGTCGCAGCCATCACGATCTCAGAGCTCATGAAACCCGAGACGATCATCGGCGTGGCCTGGGGAAATACCATTGCGGCCGTCGTCGACCACCTAGTTCCGCGCCCCGCGCGTGGCTCGATCGCGGTCCAGCTTAATGGTGCTGCGAACGCCTCCACAACCGGCGTTCCCTACACTGGAGCCCTCATGGAGGAATTCGGTAAGGCCTTTGGCTCCGATGTTCAGTACTTCGCCGTCCCCGCATTCTTCGACTATGCAGACACGCGCGAGGCCCTTTTCCGCGAGCGCTCGATCAACGCCGTGCGTGAGTTGCAAAAGCGTGCCGACGTTGCGCTGTTCGGCATCGGATCGATGACGTCGCAAAACCCCTCGCTCGTGTACTCCGGTGGCTACCTGAGCCAAGAAGAGATCCGCGAGCTACGCGAAGAAGGCGTGGTTGGCGATATCTGCACCGTGCTCCTTCGCGGCGATGGATCGTGGGAGGACCTCGAGATCAACTCTCGCGCCTCTGGCCCCACGCCCACCGATCTGAAGAAGATTCCGCAGCGCATCGGGGTTGTGTCCGGTACGGACAAGATTTCGGCCACGGTCGCCGCTTTGCGCGCCGGCCTCATCACGGATCTCATCATCGACGAGGATTCGGCCGAACTCCTCTACGCGTTCGTCTTGCGCGCGGGCGGCGGGCGCCCGATGACACGGTGATCCGGTCAGCGCGGGCCGGCGACGCCCGAAAAATCGCAGAGATCGTCCGGCCGTATGCGCGCCGGCGCATTCTCGTATCAAAAGACCTCATCGACTACTTCGAAGACATCCAAGAATTTGTGGTCGCGGAAGTGGACGGCGAGGTTGTCGGATGCGGCGCCCTGCACGTGTTTTGGGAGGACATCGGCGAGATCCGCACGCTGGCCGTTTCCGAGGAGTACATCGGCACCGGCGTCGGTAAAGCGCTCGTCGAGGAATTAGAAGTTCGCGCCCGGGCGCTCGGCCTCAAGCGTCTGTTCTGTCTGACTTTCGAAATCGACTTCTTCGAAAGCCGCGGCTACGAAGAAATTGAAGGTACGCCAGTAGGCGTAGACGTTTACCAGCAGATTTTACGTTCTCACGACGACGGCACCGCGGAATTCTTGGATCTCGCCCGAGCCAAACCCAACACGCTGGGCAATTACCGCATGCTTAAGGACCTTTAGTTGTTGGGCGCTGTTATCTGCTCGTAGCCTACGGGTTCGTTGGCATCTTCTGAATAAATTCGGACGCCATGATCATCGCGATCGGCGTTTGCAAACCGACGAGCACCAAGATCACCGTGGTGACCAACCCCGGACTGGATACGAAAGATAAGATCCCGCCGATCGTCACAACCAGACCTGCCGCGACCGCTGTTCGCTGAAGCACCTTAACGCTAGAATGCGCGGCCTCATCCCATGACACAGGCCTGCGAGAAGACATAACCAGGTACGCGGCCGCCACGACGAGCGCTAGGCCAGCCCCACCCGTGATCACGATGGGATAGATCGATGTGTGTGTCTCATCGGCCGTCATCTGGATAACCAGCCCGATGGCAAAAATGGTGACGGATAGAAACGCCAGAATCGATCCGACTTTGGCAAGAGCTAGCTTTGCGTCGTTCATGGCCCCGATGTTATCGGAAGTTGGAACAGATCACCTTTGCACTCCACGAGGCCGTCGGCAAGGAGACCGTCGAGTGCGCGAGAGAGTCGGGCGGATTCGATCCCGGTGTCCGCCACGAGATCCTCGTAGGAGGAGCGCGCGATTCTGAGCTGGCGCATGATGGCGCCACGCGCCTGCCGGTTGGTTCCTTCCCACTTTTGGGGACGACGACGGTGGGAGTGTTCGTCTGCGGGCTTGCCGGCCTGGAACCAGTCGCAGTGATCGACGAGCGGGCATTGCTCACACAGCGGGGTGCGCGCAGTGCAGACCAAGGCGCCAAATTCCATAATCGCGCCGTTCCAGAGAGCCGCGTCATCGTCGTCGTCGGGAACGAAGCGCTCGGCGAGCTTAAACTCAGCCTTCCGCTGGCTGGGAGACGGGAGAGCCTCACCGTGCCATCGGGCGAGGACGCGGCGGATGTTTGTGTCGAGAACGATGGAGCGCTTGGAAAACGCGAATGCCATGACTGCGGCTGCGGTGTATGGCCCGACGCCGGGTAGATCGAGGAGCTCCTCGTAGGTGTCCGGAAATCCGCCGCCCGGTCGCTCGGAGATTTCGTGTGCTGCTTCTTGGAGCCGCAGAGCACGGCGCGGATAGCCCATGGTCGACCACGCGATAAGTACCTCAGCGGTGGATTCTTCGGCAAGATCCGCGGGGGTGGGCCAGCGCTCCATCCACTCGCGCCACACGGGTTCCACGCGAGCTACGGGTGTTTGTTGGCTCATGATTTCGCACACGAGGATAGCCCACGGGTCGTCGGTACGACGCCAGGGAAGATCGCGGGCGCTTTTTGCGAACCAGTGAGACAGGACTGTAAATGCGTGTTCGGGTGTTGGGGCCATCGCGATCACTATAGGCGGTGGTGGGGGAGATCTCGCGGCGAGCGTCGCGCTTCCGTTCACGGATTGCGGTTACTGTATTGGCGTGGCTGACGATCGACCTAAGCGTCCGCGCAACTCACGTATGCGCGGTAACGATGGTGCCCGAAAAGGCCAGACACGTGCTCGCCGAGTTGAGGGCCGGAGCGGGGTAGGGCAACGCCAACTAGCGGGTGAACGTGATCGCCCCACGCGAAACCAGCGAGACGGAACGCAGCGCCCCGATAGGCGCCGAGCTTCCGCTAGCCGCGGAGCGTCCGAAGAGCGCCGGTCTGCGATGCGTGGCAGAGACGATCAGACGCGCTCTCGCGGTACCCGCAGCGGACGCGGTGAGGGCCGCACTCACGATGGGCGCGCTCGCGGTGGCCAGCCACGCAAGCGTCGGCCACAGGATCCTCGCGGTCGGGCCGTATCGGGTGTCGGCAATCGCGGAACCCACCGCCGTGGTGAGCAAGAAACACGTAAGCGAACAACGACCGCAGCGAACAAGCCACTGACCGCCGCTGAACGCGATGAGGCTACGCGCAAGTCACGCAGGTTGAAGACGATCCTGTTCCTCGTGGTCGCAACTTTACTTGCCGTTGCCGCGACAGTGTTTATTATTCGCTATGCGCTATCGAAAATTGAGAGTCACACTGCGCCGGTCAGTCCGGTGGAACAATACGAGCCGGTCGAATGTAGCACGGAGACGCTGACCGTGACGGTGGATCGCTCGGGCTCTATTGCGGGACGGCCGATGCACTTCACCACCTCGCTGACAAACACGGGTGAGCGACCCTGTTACTTCGATACTGATGACCTGCGCCTGCACATCACATCAGGCGACCAGATCATCTACGACACCTCGACTTGCCAGGCTGGCATTGGATCCAAATTGCTCCTGCTTGATACCGATCTCACGACGAACCAGTCTCTGCAGTGGAATGGTTTGAATACGGGAGCCAATTGTTCGACATCATCGGTGGCAAAGCCAGGAACCTATGTGGCTCGCATTTATCTTGGCGACACAGAACTCTTGGATTCTGGCATCGTATTCGATCTCGGTTACGGCGCAGAACCCGCTCCAGCCGAGCCGCAAGAATCTGACGAGAGCGAGCCTGCCGAAGGGGAATCCGCTGACGGTGAACCTACCGAGAGTGAGGTACCCGCAGGCAGCGATGCTCCCAACGAGGATGATGTTCAAGCTCCGACGGAGGAACAGGCAAACGACCCGGCGGGCGACACCGAAGGATAGTTTAGTCGGCGTAGCCGGGAGGGATGCCTGCGAGAACTTGTCAGTGGCTAAGCTGATTCGACGGGCAGTACCGCTCCAGCCGCTTCCTGCACATCCGCGACAGCGCGCACCCGCATCCCTTCTGGAGCAATGATGTCGTCGGCCGTTTTCGGAATAACTGCCGTGTGGAATCCTAGTCGAGATGCTTCATTGAGGCGGCGCTGAAGACCGACGACAGGCCGTAGCTCTCCAGTCAGAGAGACTTCCCCGACAGCAATGACACCCGGGGCGAGCGGTAGATCGAGTGCCGCAGATGCCAGAGCCAGTGCGACTGCCACATCGACGGACGGCTCAGATGCCCGCGCGCCACCCACCGTGGAGACGAACACGTCATTGCGCTCGAACTCGATTCCGAGCCGCGACTGTAATACCGCCAGCATCATCGCGACCCGCGAGCTATCCACCCCCGAGGTCGTCCTGCGTGGAGGACCAGCCGCCGCTACTGACAGAGCCTGCACCTCCACGGGCATCGGCCTGCGTCCCTCAAGCGTGACTGTGACGCACGTGCCTGGCACTGTGAGATTACGGGCAGACAAAAATAGTCCTGACGGATCCGCCAGCCCGTGGATACCCGAATCTACGAGCTCGAAGCACCCCACCTCGTCCGTGGCTCCGTAGCGATTCTTCACCGCACGCACGAGGCGTAGGCGCGAGTGGCGATCGCCCTCAAACTGGCAGACCACATCCACGAGGTGTTCGAGAACGCGCGGGCCGGCAATCGAGCCGTCCTTCGTTACGTGTCCCACCAAGACCACCGGCAAATCCGAGGCCTTCGCGGTGTTGACCAGTGTGGAGGTCACCGACCGTACCTGTGCCACGCCGCCGGCAGCGCCTTCGACCTGCGGATCGACAATTGTCTGCACGGAATCTACGATGAGCAAAGACGGTTTCGATTCACTCACGTGCCCGAGGATCTTTGCCAGATCCGCCTCGGCAGTT
>JBHWRK010000020.1:0-12598 GCA_043426715.1 Trueperella sp.
CGCCGTCATGCTCGTCGTGGATGCAACGGTGGGCGTAACGGACGCCGATGAACGAATCGTTGAGCTCATTCGCAGGTCCGGCAAGCCAACCGTGTTGGCGGCCAACAAGGTGGATTCTGAGCAGCAGGAAGCGGATGTCGCGTACCTGTGGGCACTTGGCCTCGGCGAGCCGTTCCCGGTCTCTGCCCTGCACGGGCGCGGATCGGGTGAGTTGCTCGATGAGGCCATGCGAATCCTGCCCAAGGTCTCGGGCGTGCGCAGGGAACGCCCCGGCGAAGGCCCGCGCCGCATCGCACTGGTGGGCAAGCCGAACGTTGGCAAGTCGT
The DNA here is from genome assembly GCA_043426715.1 of Trueperella sp. GTDB lineage: Bacteria > Actinomycetota > Actinomycetes > Actinomycetales > Actinomycetaceae > Trueperella. The sequence continues at coordinate 327 of JBHWRK010000020.1, forward strand.
CACTTCTTAATCAGCTAGCGGGGGAGAATCGTGTCGTCGTCGATGATACCGCTGGAACGACTCGCGATCCGGTCGACGAACTCATTGAACTCGACGGCGAGCTCTGGACGTTCGTGGACACTGCCGGTATCCGACGCCGAGTGCACCTTCAATCGGGTGCGGACTACTACGCCTCGCTCCGCACTCAGCGCGCGCTCGCAAACGCGGAGCTCGCCCTCGTGCTCATCGATGGCTCGGCGGACCTGAGCGAGCAAGATATTCGCATCATGCAGCAGGTTGTCGATTCCGGCCGGGCAATGGTGCTCGTGGTCAACAAGTGGGACCTTGTCGACGACGAGCGGCGGCTCATCTTGGACAAGGAGCTGGACCGGGAATTGGTTCAACTGCCCTGGGTTGAACGCGTCAACATTTCGGCGGAGACCGGCTGGCATACCAATCGCCTGGTGCGCGCCATGAATCGCGCTCTTGCCTCGTGGGATAAGCGGATTGCGACCGGTAAGCTCAACGCCACGCTGGGTGAACTTGTGGCGGCCAACCCGCATCCGGTGCGGGGCGGCAAGCAGTCGCGCATTCTTTTTGCGACTCAGGTGGATGTACAGCCGCCGCGTTTCGTGCTGTTCACGACCGGATTCCTCGATCACGGCTACCGCCGTTTTATTGAACGGCGATTCCGCGAAACGTTTGATTTTACCGGTTCTCCGGTAGAAATCGCCGTGCGTGAGCGCCAGCGCCGACAGCGTCGGTGATAAAACTCCCATATATCTGGGCAGACGCGCGATAATGGGGTTATGGCAAAGAAACGAATTGGAATACTGACCGCCGGCGGAGACGCACCGGGGCTGAATGCGGCAATCCGGGGTTTTGGCAAGGCAGCGATCGGAAAATACGGCTGGACGCTGCTTGGCTTCCGTGACGGAATGCGCGGGCTGGCTGAGAACCGCTACGTTGAACTTGATCGGTCGATCCTGTCTGGAATTTTGACGACAGGTGGAACGATGCTCGGCACCTCGCGGGATAAGGTCCACAGAATGATGGTGGATGGCGAGCGGCGCGACATGATCCCCACGATCGTCGAGAACTACGAAGAAGCCAAACTCGACGCGCTCGTGTGTCTGGGTGGGGGAGGGACGGCGAAGAACGCCCACCGTCTCGCCGAAGCGGGTCTCAACGTGGTTCATCTGCCCAAGACGATCGATAACGATATCCTTCACACCGATTCGTCGTTCGGGTTTTCAACGGCGCTCGAAATCGCGACTGAGGCCGTCGACCGGTTGCATTCGACCGCCCATTCGCATCATCGCATTATCATCGTGGAACTCATGGGCCATCGCGCCGGATGGCTGGCGCTTGGCGCGGGTATCGCCGGGGGCGCCGACGTCATTCTCATTCCCGAGATTCCCTACCACGTGGAATCTGTGATCGACATGATTAAGAGGCGCCAGGCTCGCGGGTCCACGTTCTCCGTTGTTGCCGTGGCCGAGGGCGCCATGCCGATCGAGGAGGCGCAACAGCTCGAGTATGCGCGTTCGCTTGTCAAGGACGCGTCCTCGCCCGAGGCGAAGGCGATCGCGAAGAAGTCCGTGAAGGAAATTGAGAATGCTCACCGTGGCACCTCACTTGCGTTGGCTGAGAAGCTTGAGGCCGGTACTGGACTTGAAGCTCGCGTGACGATTCTGGGACACGTCCAGCGAGGTGGTACGCCCAATGGTGCGGATCGCTTGCTGGCGACTCGGTTGGGCGTTGCGGGTGCCGATGCCATTCATGATGGCCATTTCCACGTGACGGTTGCGGACCGCGGGGAAGGCACCGAGCTCGTCGATCTTGATGAGACGGCGGGGAAGGTCAAGTATGTTCCCACCGATCACGAGTGGATTCGTGCCGCGCGTGACGTGGGCACCGCAATGGGCGACTAGTGGAGGTCGCAGGCGTCATTTTCGACGACGACGGCCGGATTCTCGTCCTGCGTAAGCGCGGCGGAGCCCGGTTCACGCTTCCCGGTGGGAAACTCGAGGAAGGCGAGACCGCCGTGGAGGCCGTGATCCGGGAGGTGGGTGAAGAGCTAGGGCTCAAACTGGATCCCACACAGCTCAGTTTGCTCGGCTCCGTTCAGGGCATGGCCGCGAACGAAGCCGACACTGCGATCCGCTCCACCGTTTTCGTGTGCACTGACGTGGTGCCAACTGGCATCCACGCCGAGATCGACGAAGCTCGCTGGATCGACGCTGACATTGACCCAGCCAGCCACGAGGCACGGAATGTGAGCAAGCTTCTGACCACCGAAATCCTTCCGCTTTACAACGGCGCAGGGCTGCGAAACATCCAGCCAAGTAGGTGACGGTTCGCCGCAACCCAGCGGTATGTCCAGCGCGCGCCAAAAATCAGCGGCGTGTGCATGATGACCGTGGCTATTCGAGCTAGCCAGGTCGGCCCGTGTTGGAGCGCCCCAAGGACCGCGTCGGCGCCTGCGCATACCCGACGATCAGACACCAGCCATGCTTCTCGCTGAGCATCTGCGGCGGTCAATCCCCACGACGCCAAGTTCGCATCGGTGTATGCCAGCGCATCGACGTCGACACCGCGTTGCTTCGCCCACCTCACCCCACGCATGCAAAATTCGCAGTGCGGGTCGTAAAGGAATGTCTCGCGCATACATTCAGTTTACCGGCCGGGTGGAGTGTGTTGTGGTCAATGAAACCCCTTGTGACGACGTGGGGTCACGGACTCACTTCCATAACGCCGCCTTATAATAACAAGTATGAAACGAACAATTCTCGCGCTCGCTGCGCTCGTACTTGCACTCCCTCTGTCTTCCTGCGCCACTGATAACTCCACTGAGGCTGCACTCGAAGTCTGCGAAAAGCTCCCACGAGACGTCGATCTAGCAGTTTCTGCAATCGCCCGTCAGGGCGGAGGCCAAGCAGTAATTAAAGATCACATCAACATATTGCTTGATGATGTTGAAGCTACAGGTTATGAAGATCTCGACGAAGCGGTCTCATACGTTAGATCAAACGCCAGTAATTTTACGCAAAAGGAGGCGACTATAGCGCTCAATAACATTTCTACCGTTTGTGAGTCTTTGGTCGACGAAGCTGCAACACCTGAACCTGAGAGCACTCAGGAGGAGGAGATCGCCGAGGCGATCAGCCCGCTCGACGAAGCCTTTAAACAGTGCGATTCCCCTCGCGGAGCCCGAGTAACAGATGAGGGCGAGACGCTGATCATTCGTACGACGGGCGACGACACTGACGTGCGAGCTTCCTTTGCAGATGTGACATGTATCCTTCGGGAACTAGAAGCTCCTTCCCGAACGCTCCACCGGATGGAGACAACTCGTTCCCTTGATGGACGCGTCACGGACTCTTGGGATGACTACACGGCCGAGTGGACCTATCATCCGGACGACGGGTTAAACGTAATCATCTTTGTGACCCAAGACAAGTAGCTCGGCCACCTAGGCTGGGTGAATGCGCCTATTCAGGTAAAAGCTGACCCGCTAGATTCCTATAGTTCGGTGGAATCTAGCGGGTTATCTGTCGGGCTAGCGGGATTTGAACCCACGACCCCTTGACCCCCAGTCAAGTGCGCTACCAAACTGCGCCATAGCCCGTCCGAGTTGGACGTAAAGATACTAGCCGAAAACTCACGCCATTTACCAAACGGCGCACCCAACGAGCGAGGTGGTACGCCTCACCAGTGCGCCTTAGCCGCGGATGCGCACCGATAGGCAGGTGGCTGATCCCTCCGTCTTTTCGATCTCCGTCAGGGGAGTGGTGATGACGTCGAAGCCCTCGCCGCGCAGAAGCTCGGCTGTGCGTGGCGCAGACTCGCTCATGAGGATGGAGTGGCCGCCAAGTAACACCACCTGGGTGCCAAGGAACTCAGGCACGTAACGCAGGCCGGGGAAGTCCTTCGCCGGGGGAGAGTAGTCCTCGTGCGAGATGAAGGCGCCGTCTGGCAATGCAGTCAGACACGACTTCAGGTGAAGCGCGTGATCAACCGGAGTCGCGGTGACCCCAACTCCCTTGCGCTCGAGGATCGATGCGAGGCCGTCCACGCCGGCCTGGTTCGTCCGCGTAGACAGACCCGCCCACACGTGGCCGTCGAACTTCAGAACGTCCCCGCCCTCGAGCGTCGCACCCTCGGGCAGATCCACAATCTCAAATCCGCGCTGCGCCAATGCGTCAATTACCGAGTCCTGCTCGCCGCGCCTGCTCTCATGAACCCGCGTGCGCACAGCAAGATCGTCGTAGGTAAACACCACGTCTTCCACGAAGATGGAATCGGGGTATTCCGGCGTCGCCTCAACCTCGATAACCTCCGTGAAGTCGCGGAGGATGTCGCAGTACTGATGCCACTGCTCAAGAGCCAGATCGGGATCGACGTCGGATTCTTCTAGGTGTGTGAGCTGACCCTCGGCCATCCGCGGTGATGGCTGGCGAACTAGCGCATATAGAAAATTCATCTCTCTAAACTAACAGGTCGCGCTCCCGTTGCAATTTGAAACACCGATTTAGTGACGCGACAATGGAGAAGTGAACGAAAACTTGAAGCGCTCTGAAGCCCGTGCCCGTGCCGCCGTCCTGACTCTCGAGTCTTACTCGATTGACCTCGACGTCAGCGAAGCTCCAGCCGAAACTAGCCATTTCGACGTCGTCAGTTCTATCGCTCTCACCGCGAGCGAGCCGGCGTCCACGTTCATCGATTTCATCGGCCACGACGTCGTGTACGTGCGTATCGACGGCGCCGACGTGCCATTTTCGTTCGACGGCGCGCGCATTCACCTCGACATTCCCGAGGGAGTGCACACGGTCAGCGTTCACGCGCACGGCACGTACTCCACCACAGGGGAGGGGCTCCACAGGTTCCGTGACCCCGTCGATAATCAGACGTACCTCTACAGTCAGTTTGAGCCTGCCGACGCGCGACGCGTCTTTCCAAACTTCGAGCAGCCGGATCTCAAAGCCACCTACACGGTGTCCATGACCGGTCCGGCCGAGTGGGTCATGCTCTCCAACGGCGCGCAGATCGAGGAAACCAATTCCGGCACGAATTCGCTCGGAGATCCCCTTACCCGCAGGACGTTCACGACGACGAAGCCCGTCTCTACCTACCTCACCGCTTTCATTGGTGGCCCGTATCATCGGTTCAGCGATTCTGTGCAGGTAGAGGGCGAGACGATCGATCTCGGATTCTTCTGCCGCGAATCACTCAAAGAGCACTTTGATCTCGAGGACATTTCGACCGTCACGAAGCAGGGTCTTCAGCTCCTGCCCAAGGTCTTCGACTACCCCTACGTGTGGGGCAAGTACGATTCCGTCTTCGTGCCCGAATACAACCTCGGCGCGATGGAGAATCCCGGTTGCGTGACCTTCTCCGAGGACGCCTTCGTCTACCGAGGCGAATCCACGAGGGCCCAGCGGGCGGGGCGCGCCAATACGATTCTTCACGAGATGAGCCACATGTGGTTCGGCGATCTCGTAACTCCCGTGTGGTGGGATGACCTGTGGCTCAAGGAATCTTTTGCAGAGTTCCTCGGCGCGTGGACAATGGCAGCCGCAACACAATACACCGAGGCGTGGGAGAACTTCGCCGGCGCGCGCGTGGCGTGGGCACTGCGCAATGACCAGTATCCAACGACCCACCCGATTATTGCTGACATCCCGGATCTTGAAGCGGCAGATCAGGCCTTCGACGGCATCACCTACGCCAAGGGCGCCGCGGTACTTCGCCAGCTCGTCGCATTCGTGGGCGAGCCAGCCTTCTTCGCGGGAGCTGCAAAGCTGTTCAAGGACAACGCCTTCGGCAACACGACGCTCGGAGACCTCATGGCAGCTCTCGAGGAGACCTCCGGTAAGGACCTGGGTGACTGGGTCGATCAATGGCTTCGAAGCGCGGGCGTCTCGAACGTCGTCGTGAACCGAACACCCGAAGGCGCCGTGCTGACCCAGGTGGGAACCGAGCCACTGACCGGTGAGCCAATCACGCGACCGCACCTGTTGCACGTCTCCGGATGGACAAGCGATGGCACCACATTGAGCAAGGCGGGGGAGATCGACGTCGAACTGCGCGACGAGCTCACGATCACGTGGGAGGATCTCGGCGGGGAGGGCGTGGACCTCATCCTGCCCAACGACCAGGCGCTGTCCTATATCAAGGTCGATTTCGACGAACGCTCTGCCGACGCGGCCCTGTCCTTCGAGCTCGACGATCCACTGGCGCAGTCCGTGGTCACATCGGCGCTGTGGGAGATGGTGCGCGATGCGAAGCTGCCCGCTGCCGACTTTGCGCAGTTCGCGGCGCGCTCAAGCGGGAGCGTCGGCTCGCACCTCCTCGCTACCCGAGTCAATAACGCGTTGGCAGGGCTTCTGCGCTACACGCCGGAGCATGTGCGCGACGCCGAACTCGCCGCGATCTTTGACGCCGCGGCTTACGCGCGAGAGACGGACGATCCCGATACGCGCCTCATTTGGACCCGTACGATGGCGCGCGCGGGTGCGGCGCTACCAAATAGGGACGACGTCATCATGCGCGTGCTCGATGACGTGGATGATCAGGACTTGCGATGGAAACTGCTCACGGCACGCGCGGCCACCGGTGCCATTGGCGCCGACGTCCTGGACGAGGAGCTGGCGAAGACTGGGACTGCTGCCGACGTCGTCGCGCATCTGCAGGCGAGCGCAAGCCTGCCCGGTTCCACCACCGACGCGCTTGCGAAGGTCATGTCGGGCACGCTGTCCAACGATCACGTCTCGGCGCTGATCGCTGGTTTGAACCAGCCGCTGCGGGTGAGGCAGACGATTGCAGTGCTACCGGATTACTTTGACCAACTCGTGACAATCTGGGGGTCCCATTCGCAGGAGATCTCTGAGCGACTCATTTACGGTCTGTACCCCGCGACCGATCTCGAGGCAGGCGATGCACCGGATGAGAACCCGCAGGCGGTGGCCGCGAAGGCCTGGATTGACGCCAGTTCCGATGCCCCGGCGGCTCTCCGAAAGATCATTATTGACTGTCACGATGAACATCTTCGGACACTGCGCGCGCAGGCCGCAGCGCAGGTAACATGAAGTCTCACAATCGTTATCTAACGGTGACACTTTTCTCGAGGTGGGCTAAAGTTGGATGAACGGCAATTGGATAGGGGTAGCAATGGCAGACTTTGAAGTTCAGCCTCAGGACGAGGATCCGATCTCGACCTCGCGGTTTTCAGCAATCAGTCCGTCGCAGTCTGACACGCAGGCAACGCCCAAGGGGCTCGACGCCGAAGATGTTGCCACCATCAATGCTCTCCCTGCCACCTCGGCGCTCCTGATCGCGCGTAGCGGCGCGAATGCGGGCGCACGTTTCCTCCTCAACGACGATTCGACGACGGTCGGGCGCCACCCCAAGTCCGACATCTTCCTCGACGACGTGACGGTGTCGCGCAAGCACGCATTCTTCGTTCGCTCGGGTCACGATTTTTACGTTCAGGACACGGGTTCGCTCAACGGCACCTACGTCAATATGCAGCAGGTGGAAGAGGCCAAGCTTTCCGACGGTGATGAAGTTCGGATTGGCAAGTTCCAGCTCACCTTCTACGCCTCACCTCAGGCGGGTCAATGACTCCGACGGCCAACAAGGCTTGGAGCGTTGAATTTCCAAGCACGTGGCCCCACGACGTCTCTCATGAACCGACACTGAAAATCGGTGAGGTCACAACCCACCTTCGGCATGAGTTCCCGTTCTTGGCGGCATCGAAAATTCGCTACTTCGAGTCTCAGGGCTTGATTGAGCCACACCGTACAGCGTCGAACCAGCGCTTGTTTTCCCTAGCGGACGTCGAGCGCCTTCGTTTCATTCTCGTCGAGCAACGCGACCGCTACGTGCCCCTTCCACAGATCAAGGACATGCTTCGCCAGCTCGACGCCGGCGAGACCAACCAGGAGCACCCGGGCCGAATGCGCGCGCTACCTACGGGAACAGAGGCAAGGCCAAGCCCGGGCACGCGCATTCAGAAGGACGAACTTGCGGCGCTGACAGGTGCCTCCTATCAGGACATCGAGCAGCTCATCTCCACGGGCATGCTCATTCCAGACGCGCGGGGGAGGCTGACGGCGCAGGCCGTCGATATCGTGCGCTTTTCAACGATGCTCTCAGAGGCCGGCTTGGATCTTCGTAGCCTGCGTCAGGTGCGCAACTCCGCCCACGCCCATGCGGCCAACGTTGTGGCGCGTCTGGCGACCGAGCGCGCACGGAACACGCCGGTTGCCAAGGAGCGCGTCGTGAACGAATCGGCTGAAATGGCGACGATGCTGACGAATCTCTACCGGGCGCTTCTCACAGAAAACATCGACGTCCAGCTTCGATAGGGGAGCAATACTTAAAGTTACACTTGAGACACGGCACTGAGACACACCGACCACGCTTGAACCAACCTCATTGAGAACGGTGTGAATCAGGTTTAGGCTAGAACGTGAACCAATTTGAAGGAGGCTGACGTGAGTGACGCATTTGCACAGGGCGCACAACCGCAGCTTGCACAGGGAATGCTGTTTGGCGGCCAGGTGCCTGATCTCGACACCGAGACCGGCTACCGTGGACCTGCCGTGTGCCGCGCAGTAGGCATCACATACCGTCAGCTTGATTACTGGGACCGCACCGGGCTGATTGAGCCATCAATCCGCTCCGCGAAGGGCTCGGGCACCCAGCGCTTGTACTCGTTCCGCGACATCCTCGTGATCAAGGTCGTTAAGCGGCTCTTGGATACGGGAGTCTCGCTTCCGCAGATCCGTTCGGCGATCGAGCAACTCAAGGAGTACGGCGTCGAGGATCTCGCAGCCGTCACGCTCATGAGCGATGGCGCATCGGTGTACCTGTGCACGTCGAATGACGAAGTCATTGACCTCATTCAAGGGGGACAGGGCGTCTTCGGAATTGCCGTGGGCAGGGTCTGGCGCGAGGTCGAAGGCGATCTTGCCGAGCTTCCTACGGAGCGTGCGGAGGACGACGGCGTCGTCGATGAGCTCGCCGCTCGCCGTGCACGACGCAACGTCATGTAACGAACTCTTTGATTGCCCCGCGAGGATCGACCTCGCGGGGTTTTTCGTGCCCTGCGCACCGGCGCCCATCTGCGCAGGCGGTGGTCAAGGCCGTATTCTAAAGGTATGACACGTCGACGAGATGCGCGCAGGAACCGCGAGAGGATCGTTCTCGCTGCCAAGCGGGTCTTCGCTCACCAGGGAGTGGAGGCGCCTCTCGAGCTCGTGTACTCAGAGGCGGGCGTCGGTCGAGCGACCTTCTACCGAAACTTCTCGGGCCGCAAGGAGCTCATCCACGGCATTTACGAGCAGCAGCTCGATCATCTGGAAGCCCTGGCGAGCGAGGAGGCGTTCGGCAGCCTGAGACGCGTGATCGAAGGCTACGCGGTTCAGGTCACGCAATCGCCCAACCTCATCAGGATCTTCGTCGAGGGACCCGAACAACTCGGAACCCTCGGACCGTTGCGTACCCGGTACCTTGAATTCGTGAGCGAGCTACTTGAGCAGTCCATCAGCAGGGGAGAGGTGCCGCCGAGCACGAGCATCGAGGATGTCCACGTGCTCCTCGCGATGGTCCAGGGTGCGATTCTCCTGCTCGAGACTCCGGGCGCGTGGTCCAGAACGCGGCTAGCCCTCAGGGTTGTGGACTCATATTTTGAATGGTCCTAACTGAGACTTTCAGCCCGCCGATTCTCACTTGACCGGGTTATCCGCGCTTGCCATAGATACGGCCAGCGACCTTCGACATAATGAACGAAACGATGACCTGGGAGGGTAATTTCGAATGGAACATACGTGGGACGAGAGCTACGACGTCGTCGTCGTCGGCTCGGGTACTGGTTTGATGGCCGCGATGACGGCGGCGAAGAATGGCCTTTCAACAATCGTTGTTGAAAAGACGGAAGTGTTTGGCGGGTCAACTGCGATGTCCGGCGGCGGCATGTGGATGCCGAACGCCTCGGTCATCGAGCGCAATGGGGCAGTGGACACGCCGCAGCGCGTTGAGACCTACCTTGATCACCTGTGCGGAGACGATTCGCCACGTGAGCGCCGTTCAGCGTTCGTCAAGTACGCGCCCGTCGTCGCTGACGCCATCGAGCGTTACACGCCGCTCGTGCTCAGCCACATGCCGGAGTACGCGGATTACTACTCGGACGTCGAGGGAGGCTCCGCCATTGGCCGTTCCGTAGAGGCGAAGCCGTTCGACGTCAAGAGTCTTGGCGACGACGCCGAACTCGTGCGTTCGGGGGAGATGGAAGCTCCCGTGCCGATGCCTGTGACGTCCGTGGACTACAAGTGGATGAACCTCATGAGGAGCAAGCCGGTGACGGCTTTCCCGAAGATCACCAAGCGCCTCGTGCAGGGCGTGGGCGGCATGGCTCTCAAACGCGAGTACGTTGCGGGCGGCCTGGCGCTCGCCGCTGGCCTGTACGCCGGAGCGAAGGCAGCGGGGGTCACCCTGCGCAACAATGCCGGCGTTACCGAGCTGATCAAGGACGGGGACCGCGTGGTCGGCGTCGTGGTGAACTCCAACGGCAAGGACGTGCGCATCAACGCAAAGAAGGCCGTCATCTTGGCCAACGGCGGTTTCGACCGCAACATGGAAATGCGCCACAAGTACCAGTCTGAACACCTCGAGGACGGCTGGCAGTTCGGCAATCCGGGCGCAACGGGCGAGGTGCACAAGATGGCCGAGTCCATCGGCGCAGAGCTCGTGCTCATGGATCAGACCTGGTGGTTCCCGGCCATTAAGCCCGTCAGCAAGGACGCCGGACCTGCAGTTCTGCTCGCTGAGCGCTCGCTGCCCGGCAGCCTAATCGTGGATAAGACGGGCCATCGGTTCATGAACGAATCAATCGACTACATGAGGGCGGGCAAGACCATCCTCGGCATGGACGACGGCGAGGAACCGCATCTTCCCGCGTGGCTCATTTTCGACAAGAAGTACCGCGATAGCTACGTGCTCGGCGGTGGAGTGATGCCGGGTATGCCGCTTCCCAAGGAGTGGTACGAGGCCGGCATTGCGTTCAAGGCGGACACGATTCAGGAGTTGGCCGCGAAGATGGGCGTGGACGGTCTTCCGGACGGAGTCAAGCACTTTAACGTGCTTGCGGCCCAAGCGAACGACGACGATTTCCAGCGTGGCAACACCCATTACGACCGCTACTACGGAGATCCGACCAACACGCCGAACCCGTGCCTGAGGCCACTGGGGAAGGGGCCGTACTACGCGATCGAGATCGTGCCGGGAGACCTTGGAACCTGTGGCGGTGTAAGTGCGGACGAATACGGCCGTGCGCTGACGCCGAGCGGAGAACCGATCGAGGGCCTGTATGCCATCGGCAACGCCGCCGGAAACGCGTTCGGCAAGGTGTACCCGGGCGCAGGCGCGACCATTGGCCAGGGCGTCGTCTTTGGATACATCGCAGCATTGCACGCAGCAGGAAAGCTGAACTAGAGCGTTTCCTCCAGCAGCGCCCCCGCCAGGAACGTCCACCTGGTGGGGGCGCCCTCTTTGTGGGAAGACCGCGAGAGGGGTAGGGGCACAATTGTCGAGTGGTAGATGCACAGAGACTATCGTCGGCACATCCCGCCCAATTTGACATAATGTACATTATCGGATCGGAGTGCCGAGCACGACCCTAACCGCGATAGCCACCTTTCGGTGACAGGCCACCGCTTCCGTCGTCGTCGGAATTTCTCAGGAGCGCTCCCCGTTAAAATGTAGACGGAAGCTATTGAAGGAGAATACATTGGCAGAACGTTCACTGCGCGGAATGAAAATCGGCGCGTACTCACTCGAATCTGATGTCGGCGTCGCTTTCGTGGAACGCCGTGAGGAAAGGTACGAGTGCTCCAACGGCCACACGTTCTACGTGACCTACGCCAAGGACGCCGAAACGCCCCAGTTTTGGGAGTGCAAGTGCGGACAGAAGGCTGAGCTCGTCCGCGGCGGTGGCACAGACGATTCCAAGCCCGCTAAGCCGCAGCGCACGCACTGGGACATGCTCCTCGAGCGTCGTGACATCGACGAGCTCCAGGTCCTCCTCGACGAGCGCCTCGAGCTTCTTCGTGCCGGCAAGCTCTACAAGCGCCGCCGCTGAAGGCTTGAGGGCTAGCGGCCGAGCACCTGTCGAATCTGCGCGCCACGACGCTTCATTCCGAGCTTCGTGGCGCGAATAAATGCTTCCTGGATGATGTTTCCAGACATCTTCGAGTCGCCAATCTCGCGCTCGACGAAGGAAATAGAGA
>JBHWRK010000021.1:0-3674 GCA_043426715.1 Trueperella sp.
GCCTGTGAATCCGCTCACCTGAAGCACTATCCAGCACAGCGCCACGTAAGAGCAGAGGGGATCGAGCACTAGTGGCGATCCCCTCCCTGCCCCATCGCTGTCATTCTTAATAGATGATATTCGGAGCCATTGCCGTGCGGCGATTGTACGAGCGCAGGCGCCACTCGGGGTTTCCACCCGTGCGCGGCTCGAGGACCGCCCACCGGCAATTATCCATGCCCTGCAGTCCTACCCACTCGGAGGGATTCTGGCCGAGCAACGAGATAATGCCATTAGCGATGGAACCACCATGAGCAACAAACACGATTGTCTCTTCGGTGCCGGCCTCCACCGATTCAGCTTGAACCTCGGCAACGGCATCCAGCACTGCCTCAACAACGCGGTCGCCCGTATCCTTGCGCGTCTCCACGTCCACGCCGTGGGGCTCATGACCATCGCGCCACACCTGCCACTGTTCGGGGTGCGACTCCTTGATCTCCTCCGAGGTAAGACCTTCCCACAAGCCGTAGGAGCGTTCCTGCAACCGCTCGTCGATCTTAATGTCGAGTCCCGTTTCATCCGCAAGGAACTGGGCCGTCTTGTGAGCCCTCACCAAATGCGACGAATAAATACGCGTCGGCTTCATACGAGCCAGTTCCTGAGCTGCAGCCCGAGCCTCATCTTCTCCCGTTTCGTTGAGCGGGTTATCAGTCGAACCCTGGATTCGACGTGCAAGATTTTGTTCTGTCTGTCCGTGTCGCCAAAAAATTAAGCGAACAACGCTCACTATTCTTCCTCCACCTCGTCGTCAAAGACGGGCTCAAAATAATCAGCCAAGCTCGAGCGCACAGGCTCTTCCACCGTCACATCGTCCGGTAGCTCAATCGTTGGCTGGTCACCCCAGAGCTTTTCCAGGGCATAAAATTCGCGATCCTCGTCCTGTTGAACGTGGACCATAATGTCTCCATAATCAAGGACCACCCAGCGCGCTTCGCCGTCAAGGCCTTCGCGGCGCAGGCTCTTGTGCCCCGCCTTATGCATGGCCTCCTCGACGTCGTCCACCAGACCTCGCACCTGGCGCTCTGACGATCCGGAAATCACCACGAACACGTCCGTGAGTGCGAACCTTTCCGAGACGTCAATTGCGGTAATGAACGTTGCTTTACCGTCCGACGCAGCTCGCGCCACGATGTAGGTAAGTTCGATCGATTCCGGTGTTGCTGCCACAGTGTCCTTTCGTTTACAACAGCAGGTTAGCAATCTCGACTGGCACAAAAGGCGCCGGTGCCGAGAGATAATTCTGGTTGATCCACGATCCACCGAGGTATCCCAGAAGCACTCCGATGAGGATCACAATAAGAATGTTCAGCCAGGTGCGGCGGGGAGCTTCAATTCCGACGTCGTCGTGGTCGTCATCATCGATCGGTTCATTACCTTCGGCAACCGCTTGTGAATCCGATTCGTCCACAGTCACCTCGGCCGAGGGCGTCACCATAGCCTGAGTTTCGGCGCTAACTTCGTCAGTGGGTTCATCCTTCTTCGTCATCGCAATGAAGCGATCGCGCAGAGGCACATCCTCGTCGCCGTCAATCTCTTCGGCTGTCTCGAGGTCATTGTGTTCTGGAGCGACGACGCCCTCCCCCAGCTCAGCCTCGACCTCCTGGTCGTCTTCGAAACGTTCGAACACCGACTTTCGCTCGTGAGTGTCCGGCGTTTCCTCAGGCTCGGCCACATCTTCGTCAGCGGGTTCGTCAGCGGGTTCGTCAGCGCTAAAGGCGCCGTCCGCAGGCAGAGCATCCATCGCTTGGGTGGATTCGCCGTCGTCATCAGCATCCTGACTGTCATCAAACGTACCCACGGCGTCTGAAGGCTCGGCGCCCTCAGACTCGGTTCCCTCAGATGGTGCAACTGGCTCCTCGGCCAGAGTATCGTCAGACTCGTCCGCTTCCGCGTCGTCACGGGCCTGCGCTTCCTGGCGAGCTTCCATCTCAGCCCGCTCACGCTCTGCGGCCTCGCGCAATTCCTTACGCGATGGGCGGCGCAGTCTTAGCTCGGCCGTGTCAGTGATCGACGGCGCACTGTCCGGTAGCGACTCAAGTTTACCCAGCTCCCTGAGTTCTCGGCGCGATAGCCGAGGTGATTCACTCATTATTCCTCCTTGCCCTCGCCGTCAGGTGTTGCCTCGACTGGCACGAGGGAAGTCGTCTTGGCCTCGTTCGATATATATAGATGATACTTGTTTATGTACTGCACTACGCCATCTGGCACCAAATACCACACCGGAACGCCATTCGCGGCGCGCTGGCGAATGCCTGTCGAGGAGATTGCCATCGCTGGAATCTCCACAAGCGAGACAGAGCCTTCAGGAAGTCCCGAAATATCTAGTTCGTGGCCTGGCCGGTTAACTCCCACGAAGTGCGCGAGCTCCCACAGATCTTCTTGGTCCTTCCACGTCAGGATTTGCGGAAGCACGTCGGCTCCCGTGATGAAAAACAGATCATCATCCGGGAACAGCTTGCGTAGATCACGCAACGTATCGATCGTATACGTGGTTCCACCGCGCTCGATATCCACGCGGGAGACGGTGAATCTTGGGTTCGACGCCGTGGCAATCACCGTCATCAAGTATCTGTGCTCGGCCAAGGTGACATTGCGATCCTTCTTGAAGGGCTGCTCCCCCGTCGGCACGAAGATCACTTCATCAAGGTCGAAGTAGTATTGAACCTCCGATGCGGCCACCAAATGTCCATGGTGAATGGGATCGAACGTTCCGCCCATGACGCCAATTCGACGACGATTCTTGACGCGGTTCTGATCTTCGTCTGTGACTGCGCGCAGGCTTTCGCCGTCTCGATTAGTTGCGGACATGCCCATAACCTTCCACAATCCACGTGGTAGTGGTGAGCTCTTGAAGAGCCATCGGGCCGCGAGCGTGGAGCTTTTGGGTGGATATGCCGATCTCTGCGCCCAAGCCGAATTGGCCGCCGTCGGTGAACCTCGTTGAAGCGTTGACCATCACGACTGCGGAATCTACCGCATCCGTAAAGGTGTTCACTGTCGAGACGTTTTCGGAGACGATGGCCTCCGTGTGGCCCGAGGAGTAGTGAAGAATGTGCTCGATCGCCTCGGCCACGTCGGCTACGACCTTCACAGCCAAGTCGAGCGAGAGGTATTCGGTCGCCCAATCCTCGTCCGTTGCTTCCATGGCACCATCGACGAACTCGCGCGTAACAGCATCACCATGAATCGTCACGCCGGCATCGGTGAACGAATTACCAAGACGTGGGAGGAGATCAGCCGCGAGGTCCTTGTGGACGAGGAGGGTCTCTGCCGCATTACAGACACCTGGACGATGCGTCTTCGCGTTGAGCGCGATGTCATGTGCCTTATCGAGATCCGCGTCCTTATCGATGTAGACGTGGCAATTACCCACACCCGTCTCGATCGTGGGCACGGTGGCCTCTTGAATAACGGTCTGGATCAGTCCGGCGCCGCCTCGCGGGATAACGAGATCAACGAATCCGCGTGCGCGCATCAGAGCAACCGAGCCCTCGCGCCCATACTCGTCAACGGTAGCGACGAGGTTTTCGGAAAAGCCAGCTTTCTTGATGCCCGAGCGGATTACATCCACGAGCGCCTTGTTCGACTCGAGCGCTGCCGATCCTCCACGAAGAAGGACCGCGTTGCCGGCACGG
>JBHWRK010000022.1:0-4426 GCA_043426715.1 Trueperella sp.
CCCGCGTGGGTTCCCCACTGTTTCTTGTCAGAGCCGGCGCAGTCCGCGTAGCTTCTTCCATGTCGGCTGCACTGACTCGCGCAACTCAAGGAATAGCTCCAGCACTGTCTGGTACTTCTCGTGAGCCTCAGCATCGGGTTCAAACGTTTTTGTGGTCGCACCGAGGGCGTCTGCGGCGTCCTGAATCGTATCGAAACGGCCCGCAGAGACGAGACCGAGTACTGCGGCACCACGGGCGCCCGCTTCGGGCGCATCCTGACGAACGACCGTGAGGTTTGAGATGTCGGCAAGAATCTTGCATAGGAAGTCCGAACGGAATCCACCGCCCGAGACCACCAATGGCTTGTCCACTTCTAGCACGCGAATGCACTCCACCAACGACAGTGCAACACCCTCGTAAACGGAACGCAGCACATCTTCGCGCTTGGAGGTAAGTGAGAGGCCGTGCCACGATGCCGAGGCGTCAAGGTCTAAGAAGGGTGCTCGTTCGCCACCCGGTGACGCGTACGGCAAGTAGACGATTCCATTACTTCCGACAGCCGACTGCTGCGCTCGTTTTTCAATTTCATCCCAGGTGAGGTTTTGGATATTTAGGATCTCTCGGATCCAGTTCAAGTTCGGCGTTCCCGTCATAGGAGCCATGAATTCGAGGACCTGGGTTCCGTTGCCCGTGGCAAGGATGGAAGAATTCTCAGACTTACGATCAGCTGCTGTGGGATTGAGCGTCCCCACGAAACCGGTGGTTCCGAGAATCATCCACGTCTCACCATCATTAACAGTGCCGAGTCCCATTCCCGTCACAGCGACATCAATCATGCCGACGCCGACCGGAGTTCCTTCGGGAATACCGGTGAGCTCTGCGGCCTCTGCAGTAAGAGGGCTGGCCTCGCCATCGGCGTTACGGATTTCTGGAAGGAGCTTGGCTGCTTCAGGAATCCCGACTGCTTCAGGAACTGATAGGTCATACCCATCCACAGTGTTGACGTCGAGGAAGGTACGCGATGCCTCCGTGTAATCCGTCGCTCGGACTCCTGTGAGATTGAAGCGGATCCAGTCTTTACAGTACAGCTGCGTGGTCGCCTTCTCGATCGCTTGCGGATCAGTTTCCTTAAGTTCCTCATAGAGGACCGGAAAGAATCCACCAAAAACTGGGGTACCCGTCAACTGGGCGAGCTTGTCCGAACGGCCATCCTGCTGCCATGTGCCGACTCGATCAGCGGCACGGCCATCCATCCAGTTTGCCGCCTTACGAACCGGCTTGCCCTGTTCGTCAACAAGCCACACGCCATCGCCTTGCCCTGTCAAACCGATTCCAATGATTTTTGAATCCTTGACCTCACTTGCAACCTCGCGCAGACAGGTAGCAACCGCATTCCAAATTGCTGTCATGTCTTGCTCGGCTTCGCCGCTATCGCCGTATTCGACAGGAACGCCCATGTGGTGGGACGCGACAATCTCTCCATTGAGATCGAACGCGACTGCCTTTACGGCGGTTGTTCCGCCATCGACGCCAATTATTACTTCTTGCATAACTACTCCTCATCGAGTGGTGTGTTCGGTGAGCACCGGAGTTACCCAGGTGTCATACAGATCTTATCACGACCTGTGATATTATTTTCACAATTACTGCCAAAAGATCAGCAATTTTTTAACTTCGATGAGATAGACGCGAGAAAGGATAGTAGCGAGATATGTCAGCCTTAGATCTATCAGAGCAAGAATCTCGTCGGAGCGTCCTAGTCCGGACAGTCATTGAATCGGGTGCGAAGCGTGTTGAAGAGCTCGCCAATGAGCTCGACGT
Source organism: Trueperella sp. (assembly GCA_043426715.1). Classification (GTDB taxonomy): domain Bacteria; phylum Actinomycetota; class Actinomycetes; order Actinomycetales; family Actinomycetaceae; genus Trueperella. The sequence goes on from JBHWRK010000022.1 coordinate 1,802, forward strand.
CTCCCTCGTGACGATCTACCGCGACGTTCAGCACCTTGAACAACTCGGGGTCGCCCACCTTGACCGAGGATATGTAACGATTCAAGGCGCGTCGACTATGGAACTTCCGCCGCAGATTCGCGCCCAACAGGCATTCTCGGAGAAAGCAGCGATTGCCAGAGAGGCATCGACATTCATTTCTCCCAACAGCGCGATAATGGTCGATGACTCATCGAGCGTGCTACCAATCCTCGACTACATCTCAAAACCAATCACAATCATCACGAACTCCCTCACGGTTTCAGATCGTGTGCGGGACAGGAAAGAAATCGACCTCATTATGACCGCAGGCCGCCTCCACCATTGGGCAAATGCGCTCTATGGATCTCTTGCCACATCGTCGCTGGACAATGTTCGTGCAGATATTTGCTTTATGTCTGACGCGGCGATATGGCGTGATGCTATTTACAACCCGATCGAATACGTGATCGACATGAAGCGCAAAATGCTCGCGCAATCAGAGGTCCACATTTTGCTCCTCGACTCGTCAAAGTTTGCTCGTAAAGCATGGCAAAAAACAGCATCGCTCAACGACTTCGATGTGATCATTACAGACGAAAACGCATCATCCGAGCACATAGAGGAACTCGGCGAGTACGCTGAAGTGATCGTCGCGCGACGTTAGTCGGTGCCGAAGTGGTCCCAGCCGCCCTGGCCAGCCACATCCATACCCTCCAAGGTCACGCGGCCACCCATATAGGCTCCCATGACCTCCCCGACATCCGTGAAGCCTTCCGGCACGATCGTGCCGGGCCGGATCGTGGCAAGGAATCCGTGGTCCTCTCCCCCGGTGTACAACCATTCGCGCCGGTCGGCGCGCAAGCGACCTGCTGCGATCGCGAGATCTTTGAGGCGCGGCTGTAGGTTCTGACCCTCGAAGTTCAGCCAAATACCCGATGCTTTCGCGAGTCGGCGACCATCTCTGATCAAACCGTCCGAGACATCCATCATTGACGTCAACACGCCCGCCTCAGCGGCGGCCAATGCAATCTTGAGCGGAGAGTTCGGTCGGCGGAAACTATCCACGAGGGGCGCCAAAGCATCGTCCACGTCCAATCCCGCGCTCAAAATCTCATATCCGGCAGCGCCGTGACCCAGATTTCCTGCGTGAATGACGCGATCGCCAATTTGAGCCCCGCTACGCAATATCGGTTCGCGCCCCTCCATGTCTCCAACGATTGTCACAGCAACGACAATCTCGCTAGACGCCACCAAGTCACCGCCATCCACGCCAACTCCGAGCGGTTCACATGCCTCGGTAAGCCCTCTCGCAAAATCTTTAACCCACTCCACCTCAAGGTCACCGGGCAAACCTAGAGAGATGGCGAGCGAGCGCGGCCTCGCACCCATCGCCACGGCGTCGGAAAAATTCTGGATGGCCGCACGAAATCCAATATCGGCTCCGCTCGACCAGTCCCGGCGAAAATGGCGTCCTTCAACAAGCATGTCGGTTGAGACAGCAGTCTGCCCCCGCATCTCGAGTACTGCAGAATCATCACCGGTAGGGACCGTTGCGATACTCGGCGGAAGCAGGGGCAGGAATGCGGACAAAAGAGTGTCCTCGGTCGTGTCCGAAACAAGCATGCTCACCATCATGCCAGATGCTTCGGAGACGACCGAGGACTGAGGCGTTTTTCAAGCGAACGATTCGGTACGCAGGGAAGTGAAGTCACCCCTCACTTCCGACCGAAGCGTCCCTAAGTCTTAGTTGTCAGCCTTGTTGTCGGCAACGAACTGAACGAAGGCTTCGATGAACTGCTTGATGACAGCGCGCGAATCTTCATTCGTGATCTTGCCATCTTCGAGAACACCGGTCTTCGTGCCATCAATGTAAGCTTCCGGTTGGCTCATGAGCTTCGGACCGAAGAACAGGAGCGAGGAGCGCAACTGCTGCTGGGCGACTGCCGTCCCAATGCCCGAACCGGACTGGCCTGCGGTTGCGATTGGCTTACCAGCAAGAGGCCACTCGCCGTACGGACGCGATGCCCACTCAACAGCATTGTGGATCGATGCTGAGTAGGAACGGTTATGCTCCGGCGTGATGAAAAGGACGCCATCGGCCTCGTACATGAGATCCTTAAACTTGCGCGCTGGCTCTGGGAATTCGTTCTCGTTGTCGCGATTGAACAGCGGGAGGTCGGCAATTTCTGCCTCGACCATCTCAACACCTTCAGGTGCGAGTTCAACAATTGCCTCTGCAAGGGCTCGGTTAATAGAGCTCTTCGAGAGGGAGCCAACCAGGTATGCGATCTTCATGTCAAGCCTTTCGGTAGTTGTCCGTCGACGAGGGACACGTCGCTATCTGTAATCAGTCTAAAGACAACCGGTTGAACGTTCAACCTTTTTTAGTGTGGGGCGCGTCACGACGACGCGTGGCGTTCAACGCGTGTCGATCGAGGTGCTACCTAGGCGTGCATTAGGTGCGATGGTACGACACCGGGAGGACTCCATCGTCAGGCGAGTCACACGTGCACGATTCCTGAAATGAGTTCCGTATCGATACGGGCCTAGCGGTCTCCTAGCGCAATCCCTTGGGGCGCTCCAGAGCCAAAGCCACCAGTTCGTCGATGAGATCGTCGTAGGGAA
>JBHWRK010000023.1:0-9628 GCA_043426715.1 Trueperella sp.
ACCTGGTATCGGTGCGGCAACGGTCCGCGCGCTGAGCGCCGCGGGCTTCGACGTGGTCGCCACCGGCCGGCGGGCCGAGCGGCTCGAAAAACTCTCCTTAGAGACGGGCTGCACGTTTATCGCTGGAAATTTAACTAACGACGACGACGTGGCGGCCATCGCCGAGTTCTGCGGTGAGGTCGACGTGCTCGTCAATAACGCAGGCGGTGCTGTGGGCCAGGATCCTGTGGCAGAGGGCAAGGTTGCCGACTGGCAGAAGATGTACGAGATCAATGTACTGGGCACGCTGCGCATCACTCAGAAGTTCCTTCCCGCCATGCGCGAGCGTGGGGGAGACCTTGTCTTCATTTCGTCGACGGCCGGGCACGAGTCGTATCTTGGCGGCGGAGGGTACACGGCAGCTAAGCACGCCGAGCGCGAGATTCCCAAGACCTTACGCCTCGAGCTTGTTGGAGAGCCGGTGCGAATTATCGATATCTCGCCGGGCATGGTGAAGACTGAGGAGTTTTCCCTCAACCGATTCGCGGGCGATGCCGATCGCGCAGACAAGGTGTATGCGGGGGTGGCCGAACCGCTCGTAGCAGAAGACATTGCCGAGGCTGTCAGGTGGGCCGTAACTTTGCCAAGCCGCGTCAATATTGATTCGATGATTATCCGCCCGGTGGCGCAGGCAAACTCGTCAATCGTGGCGCGCGAGAAATAGGTCGGGTCCACTGACTGGTCGATCAAGTCGGGTCCTACTGCGGTGCCACCCGTGAGCAATAGCTCGAAACAGATGCCAAGAAGTAGGTCCGGCAACACGCGGATAGTCCGCATTTGATCAGCGTGATCGCTGGGAATACAGCGCGAGTGCAAAGGAAACGTGGGCGTCATGAGAATGCGCCCGGTAGGACGCTCGCCCTAGCCCCCAATCGCTTGAGCGACTGCGCAGGCGTGAGATTGGGCGCACAATAGCGGTGAAGTCACCGTTCTAGGATAGACTGTCCGCTGGCTGTGATCCGGCAATCACCGGGGAGCTTTCGGAAGAACGGCAACGCGTCGTCGTCAACAATGATGCGGCTCAGTAGAACCGAACGGATGGACTCGTCATCGTCCCCAAATTAGCGGCCACGCCCGTAGCGCACACGCGTGAGGACTGGCAAGCGAGGTGGTACCGCGGCGAACGTCGCCCTCGCCTAGAAACTTCAGATCGACTGGAAACGGCTGGAGGAGTACGGGGCACGGCGTCTCGCACTCCTGAAGTCCGCACTCAAGGAGAGGTACACATGGCCGAAGAGGCTAAATACCCATTGCATCGCCCCGAGGACGTTGTCGCGTCCCCAAATTTTCCCGAGCTCGAACAGGACATTTTGAGCTACTGGGACAAGGACGAGACGTTCCAGGCTTCCATTGACAACCGCACAGGCGACGAGTTCGTCTTTTACGATGGCCCTCCGTTCGCCAATGGCCTCCCGCACTACGGCCACCTCCTCACCGGCTACGTGAAGGACGTCATCGCCCGCTACCAGACCCAGCGTGGCAAGCGCGTGGATCGCGTATTTGGCTGGGACACCCACGGTCTGCCCGCAGAGCTCGAGGCCGAGCGAGTGCTGGGCATCGAGGACAAGTCTGAGATTGACGAGATGGGCATTGAGAAGTTCAACGATGCCTGCCGTGCCGGTGTATTTAAGTACGTCAAAGAATGGGAAGAGTACGTCGATCGTCAGGCCCGCTGGGTTGATTTTGAACACGGTTACTCCACGCTGGAACCCACCTACATGGAATCGGTGATCTGGGGCTTTAAGCAGTTGTGGGACAAGGGCCTTGTGTACGAGGGCTACCGAGTGCTTCCGTACTGCTGGAACGACCAGACCCCGCTGTCGAACCATGAGCTGCGCATGGACGATGACGTCTACCAAGACCGTCAGGACACGACTGTCACCGTCGGCTTACGTATGGAGTCCGGTGAGCTCGCACTCATTTGGACGACGACGCCCTGGACGCTTCCCACAAACCTCGCGATCGCCGTTGGTCCCGACGTCGATTACGTGACCGTCGCACCCGAAGAGGGTCCGCTGGTGGGCGAGAAGGTGCTGCTGGCAAAGGCGCTCGTGGGTGCCTACGAAAAAGAGCTGGGCGAAAACCCGCCCGTCGTGGCCGAATACAAGGGCCGCGATCTTGAGGGCAAACGCTATAATCCGATCTTCGACTTCTTTAGCCGTGACAGCGAAAAGCCCGGCCCGAATGCGTGGACGTTCCAGACGGCCGATTATGTCTCGGTGGAGGACGGTACTGGTCTCGTTCACATCGCTCCCTACGGTGAAGAGGATATGTTCGTGCTCGCCGAGGCCGGCATTAAGGTCGTGGAAACCGTAGATTCGGCAGGCAGGTTCATGACGAACGCCCCCGACTACGTGGGTCTCAACGTCTTCGACGCGAATCGTCCAATCATCAATGATCTGCGCGACGGCACCGGATCGCAAGAGCGCATCACGCAGGACCTCCGTGCGGTGCTTGTGCGAGAGCAGTCCTACGTGCACGCCTATCCGCACTGCTGGCGTTGCCGTGAACCCCTCATTTACAAGCCGGTGACCTCGTGGTTCGTGGCTGTCACGGAGTTCAAGGACCGCATGGTTGAGCTCAACCAGGACATTACGTGGCAGCCGGACCACATTAAGGACGGCATCTTTGGCAACTGGCTTGAAGGCGCTCGCGATTGGTCCATCTCGCGCAATCGTTACTGGGGCACCCCGATTCCGGTATGGAAGTCTGACAACCCCGAGTACCCGCGCATTGACGTCTACGGATCGTTCGAAGAGCTTGAACGTGATTTCGGCCGTCTGCCGCGCAACCGCGAGGGCGAGCCGGACCTGCACCGCCCGTTCATTGACGAGCTCACCCGTCCGAATCCGGACGACCCGACGGGCAAGTCCACGATGCGTCGCATTGATGACATTCTCGATGTCTGGTTCGATTCCGGCTCGATGCCGTTCGCGCAGAAGCACTACCCCTTTGACAACCAGGAATGGTTTGATTCCCACTTCCCGGGTGACTTCATTGTTGAGTACATCGGTCAAACGCGCGGCTGGTTCTATGTCATGCACGTGCTGTCTACCGCGATTTTTGACAAGCCGGCGTTTACCTCGTGTATTTCGCACGGTATCGTGCTCGGCAACGATGGCCGCAAGGCGTCGAAGTCATTGCGGAACTACCCGGATCCGATGGAGATGTACGACAAGTATGGCTCGGACGCCGTGCGCTGGATGCTCATGGCCTCGCCCGTGCTTCGTGGCGGTAACCTCGTGGTGAACGAGGAAAGCATCCGCGAGGCGATGCGCCACGTCATCCTTCCGCTGTGGAACACGTGGTACTTCTTCGCCTTGTACGCCGGCACGGTCAACGGCGGCAAGGGCTATGTTGCGAAGGCGATCGATGTCCACGACGCCGATGCGGTCGATACGCTCGACGTCATGGATCGATACCTCCTGTCGCGTACGAAGATTCTCGCGGACTCGGTTCGCGACGATCTGGATGAACTCGACATCCCAGCGGCGGCCGCGGATATCCGCGCTCACATCGACCTGCTGACGAACTGGTACGTGCGTACCTCGCGCGACAGGTTCTGGGACGAGGACACGGCTGCATTCGACACGCTCTATACCGCACTTGAGACGCTCATGCGCGTGACCGCTACTCTGCTACCTATGGTCGCAGAGGAAATCTGGCGCGGCCTGACCGGCGAGCGATCTGTCCACCTCACCGATTGGCCGCTCTGGCCAGATTCGGTGGTTGATGAGGAGCTCGTGCAGATCATGGACGAAGTCCGTGACGTCGTTAGCCACACTCACTCGCTGCGCAAGGCGAACCAGTTGCGCGTGCGCCAGCCGTTGCGCTCGCTTACTGTGGTGACCGATCTTGACCTGGGCCGCTTTGCTGATCTCATCGCCTCCGAGGTGAATGTCAAGGAGGTTCGGATCCAGACGGCCGAGGAATCAGGCCTTGAGGTCCGCAAGGAGCTCGCCGTGTTGCCACGAGAGCTGGAGCCTGAAGTTCGCCGCCACACATCCGCGTTGTTCAAGGCTGCTCGCGAGGGCAAGTGGGAGCTCGTGGATGGCGGCGTGAAGATGCTCATCGATCCCGAGATCGTGCTCAAGGAAGGCCAGTTCGAGGCAACCACAGCGGTCGAAGCCGCCGAAGGTACGGTTGCTGACGTGCTCAGCTCAGGTGCGTTCGTTGTGCTCGACACGGTTCTCGATGCCGACCTCGAGGCCGAGGGCTATGCTCGCGACGTCGTCCGCGCAGTCCAGGATCAGCGCAAGGCTGATGACCTGCACGTGGCCGATCGCATCCGTCTCACACTGCGCGTTCCGGACGACAAGCTCGCGGCTGTTGAATCGAACATTGACATGATTGCCGCCGAGACCCTCGCGCTCGAGACGAACGTTGAGGGCGGCGCAGACGAGATTGAAATTTCTGTGGAGAAGATTGCGTGAACGAACTGACTGGCTCTCCGGAGTTCGATGACGAAGAGCAAGAACTGACGCCCGAAGAGCAAGCCGAGCAAGCCGAGGCTGAGGAACGTCAGGCGGACCTCGAGACGCTCTTGAGGTCCCCGCTCGTCGTGGGTCCGGACCCGACCGTCATTAACGATCTCCTGAACGAGAATGAACCGGAGGTCAAACGCGACCCGACCGAGGAGCTTGCCGAACAGGCCGAACTCGATGCGAAGGTCGAACGGATCTATGCGAATATCGCGGCGCGTGCGCCGGAATTTAAGATCCAGCCCTCCACGCAACGCGTGGTGGACTGCTTGGAGTTCATGGGTAATCCTCAAAATCAGTACCGCGCGATTCATATCGCTGGCACGAACGGGAAGACGTCGACGGCACGTATGGTTGAGGCGGTGCTGCGCGAACGCGGGCTACGCACCGGACTGTACACCTCGCCGCACCTGTCCACTGTGCGGGAGCGGATCGTCGTAGATGGCGAGCCGATTTCGCCGACGTTGTTCGTTCAAGCGTGGGAAGACGTGGCGCCGTTCGTGGCGTTGGTCGACGCTCAGTCGGCAGCCAATGGCGGACCGGCGATGAGCTTCTTCGAAGTCTTTACTGTCATGGCCTTCGCCGCGTTCGCTGACGCACCGATCGACGTAGCCATTGTCGAAGTGGGAATGGGCGGCCTGTGGGACGCCACGAACGTCATAGATGCGGATGTCGCCGTCATCACTCCGGTAGCCCAGGATCATCAGCAGTGGCTCGGATCCGAGATCGAAGACATCGCACGTGAAAAGCTCGGGATCGTCAAGGACCATGCGACCGTGGTGAGCGCTGAACAGGAATCAACTGTGGCCGACATACTGCGTGAGACCGTCCGTGACCGTCACGCCCGCCTCATCGCCTATGGAGAGAATCTTGAGGTTCTCGATCGTGAAACGGCGGTGGGTGGACAGCTTCTGAGCTTGCGCACTCCCTCTGCGGTTTATGAGGATATTCCGCTCGCGATGCTTGGCGCACATCAGGCACGTAACGCCGCGCTTGCTGTTGCAGCGGTTGAATCGTTCTTTGGTGGGCAGGCGTTGAGCGGTGACGTGGTTGAACACGCGCTTATGGCCACCAGCTCACCGGGCCGGATGGAAGTACTACGTTCCTCGCCGTTCGTCATCGCAGATGGCGCACACAATCCCGCGGGCGTTCGCGCCGCGGTGGACGCGCTGGAGGAGTACTTCCCTGGCACCAAGGTTGCCGTGTTCTCCGCAATGGGGGACAAGGACGTCGAAGGTATGCTCAACCTGCTCGAATCGGCTGTCCATTCGGTGGTCATCACCCAGATGGATGGCGTGCGAGCAGGCGACGCCCACGATCTCGCGAAGATCGCACGAGACGTGTTTGGCGATGACCGTGTGGCCGTCGAGCCCCACCTCGAATCCGCCATCGTATTCGCTGCCGATGTGGCTGAGACGGTGGATCCGGACGAGGTGACTACGCCGTCTGTCGTTGTCATTGGTTCAATCCAGTTGGCAGCCGAGGCGCGAGCCGTGCTCAAGGGGCCAGGCTCACCACGCGACGAGCGCTCCTAAACAAAGCCATCGGATTCGCAGTGGTATTAATCGTTGGCAACCTGTGGATCACGGGATTCGATGAGCGTGTCACGTTGACGAAGGCTTGGGAGGTTCGTCGTGGCTAAGTTGTCCGGCTACCTCCTCGAGCGTTTCACGACGATGACCGGAGCATATACGGCCAACGCGTTGGTTGCCGCGGCCGACCGCAAGGGGATGGACCTTCGAATCATCGGGCTCGCCGATCTGGTGATGTCAGACGGACGTCTGTGGCACGCAGGGGAGCACCTCGGGCCCCGCGACTTCGTCTTGAATAGGGTCAAACGTGGCCACCTTCGCGGGCCCGTCAACGAGCTCGGAACACGCTCCTACAACGCTCTCGACCCGTTCTCGAGGTACATCTCGAAATATTGGCAGAAACTCGACCTGTCCACCTCTCACACCATTAACGCTCCCTGGTTTCTCGCCACGGCGCACGTTTCGTTGGCTGAATTGGAGGCACGGCTGGGACTGCCCGTCGTGGCTAAAGGGCTTGAAAGCTCGCGTGGTCGCGAAGTTTTCCTCATCAAGAACGAAGCTGACCTTCGCGAGCTGGTGGCGCGGTTTGGCTCCACAAAAGAGTGGCTTTTTGAAGAATTCATTGCCACGAGCGTGGGAAGAGATATGCGGTTATTCGCGATTCGCGGCGAGGTTGTGGCAGCTATCGAACGGCGATCTGATTCAGATTTCCGTGCGAACGTCGCGCTCGGATCGAACACGCGCCCGCTCGAGGTGACGGAGGAATTTACGACTATCGGGCGGGAACTGTATACCCAAACTGGGCTCGACATCATGGGCATCGACCTCCTGTATGGCAATGACGAGCCGTATCTGACCGAAGTCAACGTCATGCCGGGTACTGAAGGCGTGGAGGCAGCGACGCGAGTGGACATCTCGGGGCTCGTCATGGACATGGTGGCTCATGACTTAGGCGGCACCCGATGAATGCGCACGCGGCCGAAAACTACATCTATCGGTCTTATAACCTCGCGCACAACACCGCCAAGATGGGTGGTGACGCGAGAATCGACCTCGACCTACGACCAGATCGCGATAAGCGCCACCCCGAGCTCAGCGCGGATATTCTCAGAGAGCTCGAACGTGCGCCGAACGTTCTCGTGACGGGGAGTAAGGGCAAGGGGTCGACGGCTGCGATGCTGGCCGCCATGCTCCGTAGGCACGGCCCGGTTGGCCTACTGACGAGCCCGCACCTCGCCGAATTTCGCGAGCGCATCCGCGTCGACTGCCAGATGATCACCGAGGAGGATTTCACCGCATCGGTGGAACGCCTCCGTCCGCGCTTTGACGCAGTCCAGGCGCGCCTTGGGGCTGGCGAGTTCATCAGCCCTATCGGTGTGCAGGCGGCTGTTGCTCTCGACTGGTTCGCTCGCCGAGGCACCGCGATCAACGTCCTCGAATGCGGCAAGGGCGTCCAGTTCGACGATGTCAATAATGTTTCCCGCAAAGCCGCCATCATCAACACCATTTTTTTAGAACATACGCGAGAACTCGGTGCCTCACTTGAGGAGATCGCTCGAGACAAGACCCACATCATCGATTCCGAAATGGAGGCCGTGTTTGTGGGCCTGCAAACTCCCGAGGTCATCACCATCATCGAGGAGCGGGCTCGGACACTGGGCGTTCCGGTGTACGCGTACGGACGCGACTTTGATACTTCGAATGTCAGATGGGGGACGGGTGGCATGATCGCGGACGTACGAGTCGGGGAGTTTGCACTGACCGATGTCACAATTCCGCTCCTTGGCGAGCACCAGGTGCGCAATTTCGCGCTCGCGTTCGCGTGTGCTCTCCATTTAGGTGCCAATGTTGACAATTCCCTAGCGAGTGTTGCGAACGTTCGATGGCCTGGCCGTCTCGAGATGGTCCGGGAGGATCCTCCACTCCTCCTGGACGCCTGCATCAACAGACAATGCGCCGAGGACGTTCTGGCTACGCTTGAGAGTCTCAACCTCACAGACGTATGCGCGATCGTCGGCATCCCAGATGACAAGGATTGGCTGGGCGTCCTCGAGGCTCTCGACGGCAAAGTTTCCGAGATCGTCCTCACCCGCGCATCCAACCCCCACTACCTATTTACAGACCGTCAGGCGGCTGAAGGAAAGTGCCTCCGAACCGCCGTCGTTGACACATCGGACCTGTCCGAGGCGTTGGAGTATGTCGGAGACAGAAGCGCGGTGGTCATAGGGACGACGGCGATCATCGCGGATGCGTACGAGATTGTGAAGTATTCCTAACCGGTGTCGCAGTCGCCGACTGTGAAGCGGCAGATCCGCGGGAAGATGACCGCGCAGCTGCCGATCACTATGTTCGTAAGCTACAGCTCGCGAATATGCTGACTTTTCTACAGACGCGTGGCAGACAGCAGAGCTCGCATTTTTCTCGTCACCTTATGGGACATCTATTGAGAGATCGTTAGTTTGTCCGGTGTAGAAATCTATCGAATCTCACACGAGTGGCGAGCAAGCGGACGCAAGCCACGACATCGTCGTCGTGCCAGACAAGTGGACGTGAAGAAACTACTATGGAGATATGAGTGAAAAAACATTAATTCTTGTAAAGCCCGATGGTGTTGAGCGTGGACTGGTCGGGGAAATCCTGCGCCGAATCGAAGCGAAGGGCTACCGCATTGACCGTATGCGGATGCTCAACGCCACGGATGATCTTCTCGCCAAGCATTACCACGAACATACGGAAAAGCCGTTCTATCAGGGAATGACGGACTACATGAAGTCTGGTCCGATCGTGGCAGCTGTCATTGAAGGCGACCGTGTCATCGAGGGCGTGCGTTCGCTATCTGGTGCCACCGAGCCCACGGTGGCCGCGCCAGGTACGATTCGCGGCGATCTTGGTCGCGACTGGGGCGACGGAGAAATCCGCAACCTCATCCACTCCTCCGATGGTGAGGAATCCGCCGCACTCGAGATTTCTGTGTGGTTCGACGAATAGACAAGGCAGTGAGTACGTCATGAAGGAATGGGTCATCGCCTGGATGAAGCGATCTGGCGAACTCTTCCGCGAAAACCGCGAATTGCTCAACGAGCTCGATCGTGCGATTGGCGACGGCGATCATGGGGAAGCGCTCGACCGCGCATTTTCCATGATCAAGCTCGACGGTGAGTATATGTCCGGCGCTGACGTGCTCCGCCAAGTCTCTCTCGGTCTGCGCATGAACCTGCCCGGAGCCGGTGGGGAGATCCTTGCCGGCTCCTATCAGCGCATGGCCGATGTGCTCGCGCTTGCGGACGACATCCTCGCAGGCGACTATCCGGACGTCGTGCCCGTAGCTCGTCTGGATGAGGGTGAGGCGAGCATCGTGGCGGCTTTGCTTGAGGCCGGGCGTGATGCTGCGATGAAACTCGGCGACGCATCGGAGGGGGACAAGACCTTCGTTGACGCGTGGGCCCCAGCGGCAAGGGCCGCCCGCAAGAGTGCCGATTCCGGCGGGTCCATGTGTGATGCTTTAGCTGCTGCGAGCGAGGCTGCCCGGCAGGGATGCGACGCCACCATCGACATGGTGGCAAACAAGGGTAGATC
>JBHWRK010000024.1:0-7537 GCA_043426715.1 Trueperella sp.
GTTGTTATACTCTGGCCTGTTGTAGGGCTACCTGATGGAGGTCGAGATTCTAGCTGCTCGGTCCGAGAAATATGACCGGTTTGGAGTCGAATTCGCCGATGGGGCCCAGCGCAGTAGAATTGACCCCATGCGTGGAGAATACAAAGTTTCCGGCGGCAAGCTCGTTGCTGTCGATGTTGATGTAATTGATGACAAGCTCGCCAACGTATTCATTTCGGGCGATTTCTTCCTCGAACCTGATAGTGCGATCGACGATTTGAACGCCGCTCTCGAGGGGATGCCAGCCGATTCATCGGTGGCAGATATGGCAAAGGCGATCGAGATCGCAGCAGGTAGTGCCCAACTCATTGGTTTCACGCCGGATGTTGTGGGGATCGCGGTCAGGCGCGCCCTTGGCAAGGCCGTTGCGTGGCACGATCTCACGTTTGACATCATTCACCATGAGCCCATGAATCCTGCGATGCATGTGGCACTCGATCAGGTATTGCCTGGATCGGTTGCCAAGGGTGAACGCGAGGCTGCTCTTGTGATTTGGGAATGGGACGACCCGCTCGTGGTTATCGGTTCTTTCCAGTCCTACAAGAATGAAATCGATCAAGAGGCCCTCGAACGTCACGGCATGCGCGTAGTTCGCCGCGTGACCGGTGGCGGCGCCATGTTCATGGAAGCTGGCAACTGCATCACGTACTCACTCATCGTTCCAACCGCACTCGTCGAGGGCCTGAGCTTCGAGCAGTCATACGCGTATCTCGATGATTGGGTGCTGGCCGCGCTTAAGAACGTTGGCGTGAATGCCACCTATGTTCCGCTCAATGACATTTCGTCGGACAAAGGCAAGATCGGTGGCGCCGCGCAGAAGCGATTCGCCGACGGCTCGATGGTCCACCACGTCACGATGAGCTACGACATTGACGCGGACAAAATGCTTGACGTGCTACGTATCGGCCGCGAAAAGCTCTCAGATAAGGGAACGAGTTCGGCCAACAAACGTGTGGACCCCATGCGTTCGCAGACGGGCATGGCCCGCGAAGCGATCATCGAGTCCATGCTTGAGACTTTTGCGGACCGGTACGACACTCGCGAATCGGACTTCACCGACGACGAACTACGCCAAGCCGAAGAACTCGTCGAAACGAAGTTCACGAACGACGAGTGGATATACAAGGTTCCGTAAAACGTGCCAGTCACACACTGCCCTCTTTGCCATCCGACACTGCGGGCAGTGTCATCCGGCAATGTTACAGATCACACTCGGGGGACAGGGGTCTCCTGTAACGCCACTTTCAGTCGCTTGCCCTGAGCCTTGAGCATCCAGAACGTGAGGCCGCCAGAGACAACACCGCCCACGATCGGCACGACCTTCGTTATCTGACGGGCCAGATTACGGCGTGCAACTTGCGAACCGACCTTCTTGAAAACCTCACGCGCGGTGCGAGCTTGAGTGATCCGAGCGCGAATACCAGACTGCGAGGAGCGTTCGGCAACAGGCATGGCAAGCGTCTGAGCAAATCCGGCGAGCGAGGACTGTGCTCCTTTGACTTCCAGCATCACACCAAGGAACTGTGCAATTTGTTGGAGCACGTCCTCGTCGTCGTAACGATCCATTGACGGCCAGCCATACAGGTAGGAAATCTTTTGCATGATTCGGTAGGCGTGGACGTAGAACTGGGTGACGTCGGCGGGCACGGCGGCCACGAGCGCCAGGCCGCCAGGGATGCCAGTGCCAAACGAGATCGCGGACGCGCGCTTTGTTTCTGAGTCGATGATTGCGTTGGCTATGTCATCCAAGACGTTGGCCGGGATACCCGCTTCTTTCGGGGACGTCGTTATCGCGTCATCAATCTTTGATCCATACCCGCGCGAGCGTAATTCGCCCCGCAGAAATGATTCACGATCAATGCGGGCACCCTTGATTTTGGTAACGCCGCGTAGAAACGTCTTCGCGATGGTCCCAACTGAGCTATGTGGCTCCGTGATGTCTGTGTCAGCCATGGCCCTCCCTTTTCTCTTCGCCTGATTTTACGGTTGATGCATGCCGTTGGCATCGCAATCACCTCTAAGATGAACTCATATCCCCAGCACGGGTTGTTCCACCAAGGGATGGCACCGTAATCAGGGTGGTGGACATCTTGGGAACTTGACAGCCATTGAGGCTTCCCAATCCGTGTCTGTTAGGGCGTGCAACCAAGGGCGCTTAACTGCGAATGACGGTCACCGTCTTGCCGTCGTCGCCCGCAGCAGTGAATCCTTGATCGATCCATATGTCCGTCTCTTCGACTGGCACCTGTGCGAAACCTCCAAAATCTCCAAGCGCATAGTCAAGAAGTGCACCGCGCACGTGCGCGGAACCATCGATAACTGACAGTTCGTTGATGCGAATGAGGTGGGGGAAACCGTGCCCGACGGCTTCAACCACAATAAATCCAACGACACCGTCCTGAGTCGCGACCCACGTCGTCGTCGCTCCAGGCTCGGCAATCAATTTCTGCCATGCGTGCTCGTCGTCGGGCGCGTGTTCACTGCACGAACCCGTGGCGCCTTGAACTGCAACGAGCGCTTCGACATCGAGGATATTGGCTTGGCGAATGCGAATGGTCATGGCCCCAAATTACCACCGCGAGCGTGCCTGGCTTAGGGTGAGGAGTATGAACGAAACGATCCGTACTCAGCTGGCCCATCGCACAATCCGTGAATTCACGGGAGAACCGATCTCGGAGGAGACGATGCAGACACTCTTCGACGTGGCTGTTCGAACCTCCACGTCCCGTGGCTTCCAGCAGTCAGTGCTTATCCGAGTTAAGGATCAAGCGAAGCGTGACGAGCTTGCCCGGATCGCCAACCAGGAGTATATCGCTCGCGCGCCCGAACTTTTCGTGGGCGTCTTGGATGCACGCCGCGGTATCCGCATTCGGGAAGAACTTGGAGCAACGACGCAGGGCGCGGCAAACATGGTGGTCTTCCGTGAAGCATTCACGGACACGGTCCTGATGATCCAAAATGTTTCGGTCGCGGCCGAGTCACTTGGCCTTGGAGTCGCGCACCTCGGCTCGGTCCTAAACGATTACGCTGCCGTTATTGAGATGCTCGAACTGCCAAAGTACACGTTCCCGGTAGTTGGCATGATTCTCGGCTACCCGAACCAAGAGCCACAGCTCAAGCCGCGCATGGATAAGTCATTCCGCATTCACACGGACGTCTACCAGGAGCCGGAATCGTGGATTGAGTCTCTTAAAGACTACGACGAGGAAATGCACACGTATTACGACCTGCGTGAAGCGAATCGTCGCGTGGACAGGTTTACCACGCAGATCGAAGGCAAGTTCATCGAGAACTTCAATGAACGTAGCCCGATTCCGCACATTCAGGCACAAGGCTTCGATTTCGGCATCGGAGAGTGACCTCGGGGTCTGCTCGCGATGCCGTCCACCACCACGGCCGAGTGACCCATTCGGTGTGGCGACACCAGTGCTGAGAGCATTTTGTCGCCCAGTCGATCCACACGGCACCGTGCTGAACTGGCGTGGAATTTAAGGGTGGCAGAACACGCGCGTGGAGTCGACGTCGGTTGCGCCGTAGCGTCGCGGACGTAGGCCCACGACATCTGGTTATCGTTCCACGCCTATCACATCCCGTTGACGACGTCGATTGCGCGGCTTGCCCGTAGACTTGGACTATGTACTATCACGAGTTTCAGCAAGAAGTTATCGAGTCGACGGGCGTGAAGCCGACGATTGACTGTGCGGAGGAAGTCGAGCGGCGAGTGCAGTTTTTGTGCGACTACATGCTCGCCACTGGCACGAAAGGTTTTGTGCTCGGCATATCTGGGGGAGTGGACTCCACGCTGGCCGGGCGTCTGGCCCAAATGGCGGCCGACAAGCTCAAGTCCGACGGGCACGACGCGACGTTCGTTGCCGTGCGATTGCCCTACGGTGTGCAGGCGGACGAGGCGGACGCTGCCGCAGCAATGGACTGGGTGGCAGGCGAGCGTGAGGTCACCATCAACATCAAGGACGCCACGGACGGGCTCTCAGATGCCTACGAATTGGGCATCGGTGAGGAGATCTCCGACTACAACAAGGGCAACGTTAAGGCACGGATGCGGATGATTGCCCAATACGCGATCGCTGGCGACCACAACTTGCTCGTGCTTGGCTCGGATCATGGTGCTGAAAATGTGACCGGATATTTCACGAAGTTCGGTGACGGGGCGGCCGACCTCATGCCACTGGCGGGCCTCAACAAGCGACAGATTCTCTCGATCCTGCAGCACCTCGGCGCGCCCGAACCCCTGTGGAAGAAAGTGCCAACCGCTGACCTGCTCGATGGCCAGCCGCTACGCACCGATGAAGATGAGCTCGGAGTCACCTACGACGATATTGACGACTATCTCGAGGGCAAGAAGATCTCAGTCGAGGCAGCTGCGAACATCGAGCAAAAGTGGGTGCGCGGGCGTCACAAGCGCACCACGCCCGTCGAGGTCAAGGACACCTGGTGGCGCGGTTAGATCGCGCTCGCGGTTCGAGCTATACCTCTAGGTTGCCCGGCTAGTGCGCCATCATTGCAGTAGCAAGCCGGAGCAAGTCATGCGCATGAACTCGCCGTGAGTCAGGAATACCAGCTTGAGTTTCGACAGCGCCCGATCAATCGCGTGAAGGCGGGTCGCGGCGAACTGGCGCCCGTGGATGAGTGGTGAGAGAAATGGTGAAGGCGGCCCGGCACATGGCCGAACCGCCTTCACATCAACGGCTAGTCATTGAGTTGGGTGATCTTGGCCGTGAGTGCGGTGGCGAACGCCGTCCACCCGGCGTAGGGGATGAGCAACGCTCCAGCGCCACTCGAGACCTTACCTGCGCGGCGGGCCAGGCTAGCCGACGTGACGGCCAGAGCGGCAGCCTCTGCGGTGGCAAGCTTCATGTTGCGAACCTGCCAGAACAGGACAGACCAGCCCGCGTTGAGGGCAAGATTCAGTCCGAGACAACGCTTGAAGCTAGACCGTTCACTACGAATCTCCTCGCGGCGCCCCTCTGTCAGGGCCTTGTCTTCACGCTTATCGAGCTCCGAGAACACTTTTGCCGATGCGCCGGCGATTGTCCCGTACAAGGCCGTCCACGCAATAGGAAAGACTTCACTTGGAGGCTGCCAGGACGGTTTCTTGCGCGTCTTGAACCATGCCGAATTTGGATCGGTGGCGATGGAGCCCACAGCTGCAGTGGCCGCTGTGGCGATGCTCGTTCCTAGTAGTTTCTTCGCGAATCCCATGTTGTCTCCTTCTGTGTCGGTATGTGACTTACGCTAACAATCTCTTCGCGTTGCTGCCGGGCTTTCACCCGTGAGCGTGATGTCTCGCGGACGCGACGGTTGTCTGACGATGAACACCACCGGCGAGGAGTCGAGCGGCGAGTTCTGGGCGTGGTTGTTGCGTCGTGTCGATGGTCGTGTGATTGGGATGCTACTTTCGGGCCGCTCGCACCGATAGACTTCACGCGTCGACCATCCATGTTCGTGAAAGGTTGCTCGTGGCAGATTTGCTTACCTCATCCCCGCTGATGACACTCTTCCTCGTCGTCGCGCTCGGAGGCGTCCTCGGAATCATTCCCTTTGGAAAACTTAAGTTCGGTGCCGCGGGAGCCCTGTTCGTTGGTCTCTTTATTGGTAACCTCGCGCCGGAACTCGGACAAACGATGGGGCTCGTCCAAACGTTGGGACTTGCTCTGTTTGTTTATATGGTGGGCCTGTCAGCGGGCCAAACATTTTTCCGTGATCTGAAGACCCACTACAAAATTATGCTCGCGTCCGTTGGCGCAATTATTTTGGGAGCGGTTGCAACAGTGATCGTCGGGCCGCTCTTCGGGTTATCTCCAGAGCTGTCGGTTGGCATCTTCGCTGGATCCTTGACGAGCACACCCGCGCTCGCCGCTGCAACTGCTGTCACCGGCACGGCCGATCCCGGCGTTGGATATTCGCTCGGATACCCGATGGGCGTCTTCATGGGCATTGTGCTCGTGTCATTAATCGTCTCCCGTAGGTGGCCAGAACCGAACGATACTCCCTCATATGCGGGGCAAAGTCTCACGGCCGTCACGGCCGTCGTCGAGCACGCTGTCCCGCTACGCGACGTTCCAGGCTGGCAGGAGCAAGCCATTCGAGTGTCATACCTGTTCCGCGACGGAAAAACGCGAGTAATCAGCCCCGGCGAAGAACTCGAATACGGCGACCAGATCGTCGTCGTTGGCATGGAAAATGCCGTGAAAAATGCAGTAGAAGCTATTGGGCACGCTCAACCCGACCACCTCGCCGATGATCGTTCGAGGGTCGACTTCCGCTCGTTTACTGTTTCGCACAAGGAATTGGCTGGTCGCTCGGTTGCCGAACTAAATCTACCGGGACGCTTTGGCGCTGTTGTCACGCGAATTCACCGCGGAGACTTCGAACTGCTCGCCACGGATTTCGAAAATTTGGAAATCGGCGACCGCGTGATGGTTGCCTTCCCGCGCTCAGAGTACGACGACGTCGAAAGGTTCTTCGGAAACTCCGAGCGTACGGTCTCCCAAGTTGACGCCGTGGGTCTCGGTCTCGGCATGGTGCTGGGCCTCCTTCTCGGCCTCGTCGAGGTGAGCTTGCCGGGTGGTGGAACTTTCAGCCTTGGATCTGCGGCCGGACCACTCATCGTGGGAATGATCCTCGGATACCTCCAACGCACGGGGCCATTGGTGTGGCAGCTCCCGCTCGCGGCTAATGAAACGATTAGGCAACTTGGGCTTTTGTTGTTCCTCGCAGCCGTCGGCATCTCGTCCGGTCCCGCATTTGCGGATACAGCATTTTCATCAACCGGCCTCAAGTCACTTGCCGTTGGTGCGATCATCGCCACAATCGTTCTCATCACGGTGGCAGTTTCGGGACGTATCCTCGGTGTGAGCGCTCAGCGCACTGCGGGAACAATGGCGGGAGCGCTTGGCCAACCGGCGATCCTCTCGTTCGCACAATCGAAGGAAGACGACGAACGAATCGAATCTGGATACGCATCCGTGTTTGCGATGGCGATGATTGTGAAAATTCTGCTTGTTTACGCGATCTTGGCAATCTAAAGATGTGTACTGGTTTGACCGATGTGAACGGTGTGACACCTGCGATTCCCTGTGAGAGAAATCTAGAGCAAATATTGGCAAAACGCCGCGATGAGTTGGTCTTTGGTGCGGTATTTCGGCTAAGTTCTTAACTAGCGGCTTAACACCGAGCCGAATTACAGACAACCAACTGAGAGGTAGATACATGTCCCTCAACCGCACCGACCTGATTGCCAAGATTGCTGAAGAGTCTGGTCTGACCAAGACCGACGCCGACAAGGCCATTTCGGCACTCCAGACCGTTCTCATTGATTCGCTCTCCAAGGGCGAGGCAGTCAAGATCACGGGCCTTATGTCCATCGAGCGTACCGAGCGTGCAGCACGCAAGGGCCGTAACCCCCGTACGGGCGAAGAAATCCAGATCCCCGCTGGCTACGGCGTGAAGATCTCGGCAGGATCCACCCTCAAACACG
>JBHWRK010000025.1:0-15117 GCA_043426715.1 Trueperella sp.
GTCTGCTCGAAGCTGCGTCGATTCGGTCCGCCGCCACGTCGCGGGCGTCCTTGGCCATCTTCTGGGCACGCCAACCAAGCGAGGGCTTGCCGCCGCGATCCTGTGATGCGATAAGCGCTCCGCCCACGAGTCCAGCGGCCGAGATCAGCGCACGGAGTGATGTGCGGCGCTCCTGACCGGTTTGCTCCCAAAACGGATTGTCGGCGATTGCGATGGGCATGTTCATAGCGCCCAGCATGAGTGCCGAGGTGCGGGGGAGCTTGCCACGTGCGAGCGTCAGGCCTGCCACTGTGAAAGCGGCGCCGGTGGCACGGGTTAGAAGATCAACGGACACCTGAGGGGGACGCGGAACGCCCAGCGAGTCAAGAGCTGCAAAAACTCGATTTGCGGCGTCACGGTGCCCTTTAGGCCTCAGGGCGGCATCGATGCCGCTTGCAACAAATGGGGCTGCAAGGAGGGGGCGGGCGAGTTTGGAAATCATGGTTACTCCGTTCGTCGGTTCTTTTAGTCTACTGAAAAGATCTTCGCTGGTATCAGTGTCATCCAGATCCCCGCCGTTTCGCGCTCCCACAGCATTGCTACGTCGCCTCCCGGGAGTGCGGCCAGTGCCTGATATCCGTGGTGGCGAGGGTTGACTGCTCGGCCGGTCCAGTGTTCGCCGTGCTCATCAGCGCGGTACACCGTGCCGCATCCACGGTAGGGGAGCATCCGTGAGGCATTCGCGAAGATGAGCGCGTCGCCGGCAAGGACTGCCGCTGGCTGGCAGAAAATCTCGCGCAACTGCGGATCTTCCACCACCTCGCTCCACGTGCGTCCACCATCGTCGGAATGGGTGCGGAGAACGCCCGGATGTTGCGAACGGGAGAACATATGCAAGCGCTCGCCCACTTCAACGATCGCCGACTCTGTCATCGTCAGCTGCGGATCCGTGAATGTGCGAGGATCCATACGCTGGCCGTCCACCTCGCGATCATCGTTTGGTGAGGAGCCGCGGAACCAGGTTACGCCGTCGTCGTCTGACATGAGAGTGGAAGCTGAATGTTGGGTGCCGTCCTGTGTAGAGAAATAACACGGAACGACGAGCCTGCCCGCGTGCGCGCCGTTCTCGAGCCTGATGCCGTTCCCAGGTCCAATGCCGAGGAACGTCATCCACGAATCCTTAATCTGGTCGGTGATGAGCCGCATCTTCGACCACGTAGCGCCATCATCATCCGATGTCCACACGCCGATATGTGCGGTCTTCACAGTCATGAGCTCGGCGTCGATGAGCACGTTCCCGGCCGGTTGTCCGGCACGTGTCAGGGAACCGTCCGCATCCACTGCCCACTGAGTGTCTTCGCCGCCATGATTAACAACGACGGTCGGCCTGGTTGGCCACGTACCCGGCAGGTAATACTGGGTGCCGGTCAGATCTTCGAGATACACGCCGCGCTCGTCCATCGCGGGACCCGGGCGGGAGTTGAGCAGGCCGGTATGTGCGGCGTAGAAGTCGGCTAACACGTGGATGCGCCCGTTGCGATCCTCAACAGCGGCGGCATCGGTCACTGCCACGCCGTCGATACCTTCGCCGGGAAAACTCGCCACAATCTGGACGGGCTCCCATGTGTGGCCATCGTCGAAGGAGCGGCGGAGCACTAGGTCAGTGGCGTTCGGGGCATCGTTGGGTAAATCGCGGCGGCGGTCAGCGAACGCGAGCAACGTGCCAGAGCTTGTGCGGGTGAGCGCGGGAATGCGGTGAAACGCACCCGTCGGATACGAATCAAAGACCGGCACCTGCGAGAGTGCTGGGCGCCGGGCTAAAAGTGCGATCTGCTGGTCATTAATCGGACCGTAGATGCCGCCCTTTCCCACCTCGCCCATGAGGCGGTTGCCTGCGAGGTCTTGCCCGATTGTGAACTCATCAAAGTCCGGCGCTGTGCCGGGAACGTGGGCGTGAAGCCAGCCGTCCACCCAGATCTGAATCGCGCCGCCGGTGAAGGCAAGCCCTAGATGGTGCCACCGGCCATCCGACCAGTTGCCTTCCGCGAAGATCGTGGTTGGGCCACAGGTGAGCTCGATACCGCGCGTGCCATCGATATACGCGGAGAGAATTGGGGAGTGGGCGAGGCCCGCCGCAAGAATCGTGCCGTACTGGCTCGGACCACGCACGCGAAACTTGGCATGGACGACAAGTTCGGCTAGGCGACCGGCCGCGCGGGCGTCGTCGTCAGATAACCGCATTGACGCGAATGGGACGAGCGGCAGTGGCGGAACGGTCAGGTCGCGCGCGAGTGTGGCAACCTCGTCCGGGCCGACACCGCTCGGCACATCGTTTATGCGAAGTTCGCCCTGCTGCGCAGTGGGGGTGCCAATGAGGGGCGCCTCGGCGGACCACACCTCGTAGCCGTCGAGAAAAATACGCGTGTATGGTGCGGTGATCACGGCGAGGGTATGAGTTCCGGTAATGCGGGCGTCTTCAATGTCGTAATCAAAGGGCGCGTCCGCTGCGCCGTGCAGGTGTAAGGTTCCGGCGCGCACGGCAAGCGTCCATCCGCGGCAGGTCAACACTGGCCCTTGACGAAACTCACCGGAACATATCCACATATGCCTATTTATCCTCGACAAAATCCTTAATCAGAGCTTTTATCTTCTCCCACGCCCGGGTGCCAGGCACCGACAAACCAGCGTCGTGCGCGCCATGTATCATGTGCAGTTGGGCGTTGAAGCCGGCGTCTACGAGGCCCGTGGTCCAGGTGATACCTTCGTCTCGATGCGGATCTTCGCTCGCTACCACTGTGAGCACGCGTGGCTGATGGTCGGCATCTTTGTGGTCGATGAGGCGAGGAAGCTCGTGCGGATGCGCGCCCTGAAGGTATG
This sequence comes from Trueperella sp., assembly GCA_043426715.1. Lineage (GTDB taxonomy): Bacteria > Actinomycetota > Actinomycetes > Actinomycetales > Actinomycetaceae > Trueperella. The sequence continues at coordinate 2,857 of JBHWRK010000025.1, forward strand.
CGTCCGGGCCGTGATGTGTCTCGTCTCGGTTCCACATCTGCGTCCCATGGTGGGTGCGGATCGACTGCTCCGCTATCAGTGAGTTCAAACTGGGCTCAATCATAATGAGGCCAGCCGGAGCCTCCAGCACGCTATCGAACGCCAGTGCCGCCGTCGTCTCCGCAAGCCCGCAGCCAGCCGAATCCCCGTAGATAAATAGTGGCAGATCGGGCCACGTGTCGATTGAGTATCGCGCGGCGGTTAGGAAGTCCAGCGCGTGCACAGAGAACGGGCGTTCCGGCGTGAGGCGATATTCGGGGCTGACGACGACGGCGTTCAGCAGCGTTGCGAGCTCCGAGTTTCGTTCGTAAGTGGCGCGCCCTGCCAGGGACCCTCCGCCGTGAATCGCGAGAACGACACTTTCAGGGTTGGCGCTCGGCTGCCATACACGGGCCTCGACATTGGCGTCAAAGTCGCCACCGGTGGGGAGCCCACCAACCTTCCCCAGCTTGTCAGGCATGAGCGGGGGATGGACGTGATTGAGGAAGTCATCGACGAGAATCTGGAACGCATCCGCGTTCTCGCGGCGGACGCAGTGCCGGGCGCCTTCTATGAGACGAGTTTCAATGTTGTTATTGCCAAGCTCGTTGATCGCCTCAAGGCCAGTGTGATTGAGCACGACGTCGTCGCTATCTCCCGTCACAATGAGCGTGGGCACGCTGAGCTTGCGTGCAAACTTGCGCCAATCGGTGTACCCCACCTCGCCGGTTGCAAGAAAGTTGAGATCCACCTGAAGCTTTCCGGCGAGCCAGCCTGGGCGTTCGGCCTCCGGCCAATCGGGATACTCGGCGCGGTTGCGCTCAAGCGTGCCAGCAGGATCGCGGCGAATCTGCTCGTGGTACTCAAGATTTCGCGCAATGTTTCGCAGGTAGTCGTCTGCTTGGACAGGGGACAACCACGATGGGTCCTCGGCGATCACGCCAGCGAAGAGGTCAGGGCGCTTCGCTGCGAGGCGTGTCAACAGAGCGCCTCCCATGGAGTGGCCAATACCGACGGCCGGCCCGTAGTCGAGGACAAGCGGATCGAGAGTAGCCTCGAGCGCCTTAAGCGCGCTGGCCATGGGATCTTGGCGATCTGCTGGTGTCGTACGTCGAGACAAACCGTGCCCAAGGGAGTCGACGGCCACGACGATGTATCGATGAGACAAACGAAGCGCAAGGTCAAAGAGCGCTGCGGCCGAATCGGTTACGCCGTGACAGAGGACGATAAGCGGTCCGGCACCGGCACGGGTAAAAGACAGCGGCGAATCGGCAGGCGCGACGACCATCACTGGTCCAAGTGAAGGAGGCTAGCGAGCGGTTCGTAATGGGCCATGACAGCATCCCGGTAAGCCTCCACGTCACCATCTTGTGCGGTGCTAAGCATGAGCTCGTGTGCGTGAGCGGTTCGCAACAGTGACTCGGCTGACTGCTCGTCGAGTTCAGGGATGAATGTTTGGTGGATCAGCCACATGGCACCGTTCATCTGGGTGACGAGTTCATTGTTGAGATAGTTCATAAGTCCGCTATGGAACGCGATGTCTTCATCCATGAATTTTTCGGAGTGTGCGGCCTTGGCAATCATCGCTTCTACGAGCTCTTCCAGCTCGGGATTTTTCGAGCCTTTCATTGCATTGACAAGGGTTTCGGCCACGCCGAGGTCAATGTATCTGCGCATGGACACCACTTGCCGCAAAGACTCGGCTCCCGATTCCTTGTCGAGGGCGAAGCGCAAAACTAAGGTTTCAACCATCGGTTCTAACGACATCTTGCCCACGAACGATCCCCGGCCTTGATGCACGTTGATGATATCTAGAGCCTCAAGCCTGCGAAGGGCCTCACGAACTGAGGAGCGCGACACCTGCAGGTCCTCGCACAATGTAGCCTCGGTGGGCAGGGGGTCTCCCGGTTTGAGCTCGTGATTGAGGATATACGTCTTGATTGAGTCCATCGTCGCTGACGAACGGTTGATCGACGCAATCGGCCCACGAGCGCGTTCCGACATCGATGTCGGGGAAAACTTGTTCAAAAGCACTTGCGCCGATTTGTCTGACAACATACGATAATGTTACCCGATTCGAAGCAACGATGCTTCATTTTTACTCGATGGAGAGGAAACAACATGCGTTCTTCACAACGCTGGGTTAAGGCTGTTGCCGTCACTGCGGCAGCAATGCTAGCCCTGTCTGCCTGCGGAGGCGGAAGCGATGACGGTGGATCTACCGCCGCCCCCGATACTGACGCTACGACGACGGAGGATACCGGCGACGCTGGTGCGGCAGACGGCGCACCCTCGGGCCAGATCAATTTGGGTGTCGCATACGAAACGACCAACTATGATCCCTCGACCACTTCATCGGCTCTGGCCATGGGCACGAATTGGCACGTCATGGAGGGTCTGTACGAATTCGACATGGCGACCTACGATGTCTACCCGGCACTTGCTGAGGCAGAGCCTGTCGAAGTATCTGACACGGAATACGAGATCACGCTACGAGAGGGCGCGAAGTTCTCGGACGGTTCGGATGTGACTACTGAGGATGTTCTCGAGTCATGGGCACGTACCACGGATGAGACGTCGATTTACAAACAGTTCTTCACCTTCATTGACTCTGTCGAGGCCAAGGATGAGCGCACGATTACCGTGAAACTCCTCTATCCCTTCGCTGGTCTTGCTGACCGTCTCGTCAACGTCAAGATCGTTCCGGCATCCTCGACTCAGGACGAAATGACAGCCTTCCCGATTGGAACCGGTCCGTTCAAGTACGAGACCATCACAAACACGGCACTTGAGGCTGTTCCGAACGAGTTCTACAACGGCCCGAAGCCGGCCATGGTTGAGAAGATGCACTGGGATGTCCTCAAGGATGACTCTGCGCGTCTTTCCGCCGCTCTTGGCGGCACCATCGACGTGATGGAAACCGTCCCGTCGGCAACCAAGGATCAGCTTGCTGGTGCAGGCTGGACTCTGGACGAAGTTCCTGGCTACAACAACGCCTTCCTGATGTTTAACACCTTGAAGGCGCCGTTCGACGACGCTGATGTCCGTAAGGCTTTCCACCAGGCAATTGACCGACAGGCACTCGTTGATACCGCACTGAATGGCGATGCCATCGTCGCTACCGCTTTCCTGCCTGAGGCAAACCCGATGTACACGGCAGCTGCAACCCCGTTCGACTACGACACCGAGGCTGCTTCCGCGGCATTCGCTGACGCGGGCCTTACCGAGATCACCCTAATCTCAACGGATCACCCGTGGGTCTCAAACCTGACCCCGCAGATCCGCCAGGATCTCGAAGCTGCTGGCCTGACGGTCAACGTCCAGTCCATGGCGTCTGGCGATCTCTACGCGAACTTCGCTGATGTCGACAATCCGACCTACGACGTCGCACTCGCTCCTGGTGACCCGTCGGTCTTTGGTCAAGATCCGGGCATCATCATCGATTGGTGGTACGGCGACAACGTCTGGACCAACCAGCGCACCTCGTGGGCAAAGACTGCTCCAGAAGCCTTCCAGAAGCTTCAGGACCTCTCCACCGAAGCCTCGCAGCTGACCGGCGATGAGGCCAAGGGTAAGTGGGCTGAGGCACTGGATCTCATCTCAGAAGAAGCGCCACTCTTCCCGCTCTTCCATCGCACGATGATCACTGGCTTCAACATGGATAAGCTGGACAACGTTGACGGCATCGGCACTACGGGCCTCGAGCTCGTTGGCGCAACCGTCAAGAATTAAAATCCGATAGCGCAAATAAGCCGTGGAGGGGCGGGATTTACCTCCCCTCCACGGCTTTGTGTTTCCGCTCCCCGCACCCCATACGTGCCAATGGCGGCACGCTCGATACTCGTCCTGCTCAGTTAGAAGAGGATTTTAGGACAGTGAATAATCTTTTAAGACTTTTAGGGCGGCGCCTGCTCGCGCTTCCTATCATGGTGATCGGCGTGACGTTCCTCGTCTTCTTCATCATGTCCCTTTCGCCGATTGATCCGGCGTATACGGCTCTCGGTGAGTTCGCGACGCCGGAGGCGCTTGAAGCGTTCCGTGTTAAACATGGATACAACGATCCGTTCCTCGTGCAGTATGGACGGTACCTCCTCAACACGGTCCAAGGTGACCTTGGTTTCTACGGTATTGGGGACCAGAACAAGGTGACCGCCATGGTGGCCGATGCTCTTCCCATCACCTTGTCGTTGACCTTTTTCGGTTTAATCATCGCCGTTCTTGTGTCTTTTCCGCTCGGCATCATCTCGGCGATCTACCGAGACCGTTGGCCGGATCAAGTCATCCGCGTTATCTCGGTGATCTCCATCGGTACCCCATCGTTCTGGCTCGCTTCGCTGCTCGTGCTCGCCTTCGTTGGCGGGTCGGTTCCCGTCTCTGGCGCACTTCCTTCAATGACGGACGACTTTAGTGGCTGGTTTATGCGCATGCTCTTACCAGCTGTTTCACTCGCCATTCCCGTGATTGGCCAGATGACCCGAGTCGTGCGAACGTCGATGGTCGAGGAACTTGACCGCGATTACGTGCGTACGGCTCTCGGTGCGGGAGTTCCCCGCTCTGTAGTCATTGGTCGAAATGTGCTGCGTAATGCGCTCATCACCCCGGTGACGGTGCTCGGTCTGCGCGTTGGCTACCTCATGGGTGGTGCAGTCGTGATTGAGATCATTTTCAATATCCAGGGCATGGGCCGAGTGCTCATTTTGGGTATTCAAAACAACTGGGTGAACCTCGTGCAGGGTGGCGCGCTCGTCGTAGCTATTGCCTTCATCATCGTTAACATCATCGTTGACATGCTCTACCTGCTCATCAACCCGCGCATTAGGTCGGTGTGACATGAATAAGAAGCAGAAACTCGACGTAGTTACCACAAAGGGTGTGCGTTTTAGCCGCATTCGGAACATGACCACAGGCTCGAAGCTTTCGATGGTTTTCCTAGTTCTCATTTTCGCCATCTCCTTCATGTCTCCCTTGATTGCTCCCTACACGCCCGATCAGTTGTCTGGCATCTGGCTCGAGCCGTCCGGTGAGCATCTATTTGGAACCGATCATGCTGGTCGGGACGTTCTGGCGCGCATCCTTTACGGAGGTCGCTTCTCGCTTATGATCGGCGTCTTCGCCACGCTCGTCGCTCTGTTCTTCGGAGCCATTATCGGTTCCATCGCAGCGGTCTCGCGCAAGTGGATTGGCGAGGTCATCATGCGGATTATGGACATCATTATGGCCGTCCCTGGCATCGCCATGGCAGCAGTCATGGTTCTGGTGTTTTCGCGCAGGCTAGAACCCGACAACGTTATTGGTCTCGTTGCCGTCATCATTGGCGCTATCGCCTTCGTTTACATCCCGCAGCTCGCACGTATCGTCCGCGCAAACGTCATGAGTGCCTACGGCGAGGATTATGTCCGCGCGATCATTGTTGCCGGTGCCCGCGCGCCATGGATCCTCATCAAGCACGTCGCACGTAACACGGCCGCTCCGGTTCTCGTGTTCGCAACGGTTCTCGTTGCAGACGCGATCATTCTCGAAGCCTCGCTGACCTTTATTGGTTCAGGTCTCCAATCCACGATGGTCTCCACGTGGGGCAACGTCCTGTCAGACGCTTCGTCGAACATGTCGGTTCTTGCCGGCAAGTGGTGGACGGCGTTCTTCCCGGGCGTATTCATCATGTTGACGGTGCTCGCACTGAACATCCTGTCCGAAGGCATTACCGACGCGATGGTGGCTGCCCCGTCGGGCGACCAGAAGGTCGCAAACGTGGCGGCAACCCGCGAACAGGACAAGCTCCTGCTCGACCCACGTCTGGCTCATGAGAAGCAGGCGAAGTCACTTCAGGAGAGGCTCGACGAACTAGCGCGCGTGGAAACCCAGCGAACCGACAGGTTCGTTGCACAAGCCACTGGGACGCCACTGCTCGATGTTCGCAATCTGTGCATCAAGTTCCCGCGCCACGGAGAAGTCAACGTCGTCGACAACGTCACGTTTACCGTCCATGAAGGTGAGACGATGGGACTTGTGGGCGAGTCCGGCTGTGGAAAGTCGATTACGGCTCTCACGATCATGGGCCTTATCGATCCGCGGGCAGAGATCACCGGTGAGGTGCTCTACCAAGGTCGCGACCTTCTAACGATGAGCGCTGGCGAGCGTCAGGGTCTCCTTGGCCACGAAATAGCCATGATCTATCAGGACGCACTGTCCTCGCTTAACCCTGCAATGCTCATTCGTTCACAGATGAAGCAGCTGACCAGTCGCGGTGGCACCCGTTCGGCAGAGGACCTTCTCAAACTCGTGGGTCTTGATCCGAAGCGTACGCTCGAGTCCTACCCTCACGAGCTTTCCGGAGGCCAGCGCCAGCGCGTGCTCATCGCAATGGCACTGACTCGAGATCCGAAGCTCATCATTGCCGACGAACCGACGACGGCTCTCGACGTAACCGTGCAGAAGCAGGTTATTGACCTGCTCAACGAGCTACGCGAGAAGCTCGGATTCGCCATGGTCTTCGTCAGCCATGACCTCGCACTCGTTGCGGAAGTCGCGCACAGGATCACGGTGATGTATGCAGGCCAGGTTGTCGAACAGGCACCCACCTCGGAGCTGCTGTCCGACCCGATCCATGAGTACACCCGCGGCCTTCTCGGTTCGGTCCTGTCGATCGAAGCTGGCGCAGAACGTCTCCACCAGGTGCCCGGCACGGTGCCATCGCCACGAGACTTCCCGGACGGCGACCGTTTCGCACCGCGCTCCTCGCATCCCGACGTCGGACTTCACACCCCGCCGCTTCGCATGGAGATCCCGGGTCGCGACCACGTGTACGCGGCTATCCCGGACGAGGCGTGGACGGATGCAGGATACGAGGCGCCAGCCCAGGCTGGTGTCCATGTCCCGATCGAGGACGCGCGCGCACGCTCGCATGCGACCACCACTACTGACGTGAAGGAGCAAGATCGATGACCAGCCTCGACCAAGTACTGAACGAGAAGGTCGACCCGGATGTTCCCATCATTGAGCTTCGCGATTTGCACGTGATCTTCAAGACCCGTACGGGCTCAATCTTCAATCCCAATAAGGTCCATGCTGTCAACGGTGTGAACATGAAGGTCATGCCAGGCCAGGTGCTGGGCATCGTGGGAGAGTCCGGTTCGGGCAAATCTACGGCAGCCAACGTCATGTGTGGTCTGCAAGAACCGACTGAAGGCCAGGTGTTTTTCAAGGGTGAGGAAGTGACGAAGCGCTCGGCGGCAGATCGCCGCAAGATCGGCCGGGTGGTTTCCGTCGTCTTCCAGGATCCGGCAACGGCTCTCAATGCTCGCATGCACGTGCGTGACCAGCTCATGGATCCGCTTCGTGTGCACGACGTCGGAACCGAAGAAGAGCGCAACGCCCGCGTGGAAGACCTCATCTCGCAGGTGGGCCTGCCGCGGTCAGCACTCGATGCCCTGCCCGCTCAGCTCTCTGGTGGTCAGCGACAGCGTGTGGCTATTGCCCGTGCGCTCGCGCTTCGACCAGACGCGATCATCGCAGACGAACCAACGTCGGCACTTGACGTGTCGGTTCGTGCGCAGATCTTGAACCTGCTCATGGACCTAAAGAACGAGCTCGGGCTCGCGATGGTGTTCATTTCGCACGATATCCAGACCGTTCGCTATATTTCTGACCGCATTGCGGTCATGAACTCTGGCCAAGTGGTCGAAGAAGGGCCCGCGAAGGAACTCCTTGCCAATCCCCAGCACCCCTATACGAGAACCCTTCTGGGCGCAGCACCCTCGCTGCTCCACCCAGATCTTGGAGGACAGTCATGAATTTGCGCGGAGTAGTACCTCCGGTCGTTGCACCACTAACCGCCAATGGCGATTTTGACGTCGCCAGCTACGAACGGCATGTCAACCGATTGATCGACGCCGGCGTCGATGGCCTGTTCATCCTCGGCTCGTCTGGTGAAGTTGTTTTCACTACCGACGAGCGCCGCCGCCAGATCATTGAAGAAACCATGCGCATCAATCAGGGCCGCGTGCCGATTCTCGTCGGTGTCATCGATACCGCTACCCCGCGCGTCATTGAACACGCCAAGGTTGCCAAGGAGCTCGGCGCTGACGCCCTCGTGGCTACCGCCCCGTTCTATGCGATCATCGGCCCGAAAGAGATTGACCGCCACTTCAGGCTCATTCGCGAGGCTGTTGACCTCCCGCTGTTCGCATACGACATCCCCGTGTGTGTCCACGTCAAGCTGAACCCGAATATGATTATCGATTTGGCTCGCGACGGCGTGTTGCAGGGTGTCAAGGATTCCTCGGGCGACGACGTGTCGTTCCGTAACCTGTGCCTCCTGCGCGACGAGCACGACGTCAATTTGACGTTGCTCACGGGCCACGAAGTGGTCGTCGACGGTGCATACATGTCCGGCGCAGACGGTTGCGTGCCTGGGCTTAGCAACGTTGAACCCAGGGTCTACGTTGAGCAGTGGCAGGCCGCGCAGGCAGGGGACTGGGAGCGGGTACGTGAACTCCAGGACTACGCTGCACGGCTCATGCGCATCACCTCAGTCACCGCTGGCGAGTTCGGATTCGCCGCGGGAGTGGGTGCATTCAAGACGGCTTTGCAGGCCCTCGGCGTGTTTGAGTCGAACACGATGCCCGAACCCGTTCAGGCGCTCGAAGGCGCTAACGCAGACGCTGTTGCTGGCGTGTTACGTCAGGTCGGATTGTTGGGCTAGGGGGAAAGATGACAGGTGCCAAGGGAGAAATCCTCACGATTGATATCGGTGGCACCAAAATTGGATGGGCGCTGACGGATGCGGACACTATCGCATTCGCCACCACCCACTCCATCAAGACCAACGCCCGCGCTGGCGGCGCGGATGTCGCGTTACGAATCGTGGACCTGGTCCGCGACGTAGCGGCAAGCCGTTCCTCTCTCCTCGGACTCGGTGTTGCCAGCGCGGGCGTGGTGAATCCCCACACTGGGCAGATCGTGTCCGCTACCGACACGATGCCCGGGTGGGCAGGCACCAATCTCGCTGCAATGATCGCTGACGAAATCGGGCGTCCCGTCCATATCATTAACGACGTCCACGCCCACGGACTTGGTGAGGCCACGTTCGGCGCCGGCAGGGGAGCGCCCTCCGTGCTATCCATCGCGGTAGGTACCGGCATCGGCGGCGCTCTCATTCGAGAGGGACAAATCGATTTCGGCGATCACTTCCTCGCCGGCCATTACGGCCACATCCATCACCATGCGGCCAACGATCTCGTCTGCTCATGCGCACGCACAGGCCACATCGAAGCCATTGCCTCCGGCCACGGTATTACCAACTGGTTCAATGCTCGCCGTGCGAGCAACGATCCTGAGGTTGCGAACGGCAAGGAGCTCCAAGACCTTGCTGACTCGGGGCACGAACTTGCGCGCTCCGTATTTACCGAATCTGCGTTTGCGCTCGGCGAAACGATTGCATCTTTGACAAACGCGATCGACCCATCCGTCGTCGTCCTCTCCGGGTCGATGACACGCTCAGGCGAGGCATGGTGGAAAGCTGTTCGAGATGGTTATGCTGCTCGAGCGATGGACCCCGTGGCTCATACACCGATCACCTTGGGAGAGTTAGACTCTGAAGCGCCGTTATATGGCGCAGCCGTCAACTTTTTGCGAAACGAAGGTATCGAACTGTGAACCTTATTGAATCACTTCGCGGACAACTGATCGTGTCCGTCCAGGCCTACCCGGGTGAGCCCATGCGCCACCCGGAGACAATGGCACAGATTGCGCTCGCCGCCGAGCAAGGCGGTGCGGCTGCGATCCGATGCCAAGGTCTTGCCGACATCACTGCGATCAAGGGGCAAGTGGAAATCCCCGTGATCGGCCTGTGGAAGGAAGGCCACGAAGGAGTATTCATTACCCCCACGCTCCGCCACGCTCGCGCGTGCATAATGGCCGGAGCAGACATCGTGGCACTGGATGCCACACGCCGTCCACGCCCCGATGGGCTGACCTATGCCGAGACCGTTCGTACCCTCAAAGAAGACGGCGCACTTGTGATGGCGGACTGCGGGTCTATTGACGACGCTCGTATGGCTGTCGACGCCGGTTCCGACATTATTTCGACGACGCTCGCGGGTTATTCCGGACAGCGCGCGAAGACTCGTGGTCCAGACTTTGAAGTTCTGGAACAGATGGTCACCGAGTTTCCCGACGTACCAGTCTTTTGCGAGGGACGTGTGCACACGCCGAAGCAGGCACGTCAGGTCATGGACGCCGGCGCCTACGCCGTTGTGGTTGGAACGGCGATCACCCACCCGGCTACAATCACCACGTGGTTCGCGGACGCCATCAAGTAACCAATCGAAAGGATGACCATGAAGGTTGGAATTTTTAAGGACGCCGATGCAGTGGCGAAGGCCGCTGCTGAATATCTAATTGAGATGATGGACGGCGCCAATCCGCGCAACCTTGGTGTTGCAACTGGTTCCTCACCACTTCCCCTGTATGCAGAACTGCGAAAGGCCTACGCCGAGGGCAAGTTCTCACTAGACGACGCGAAAGCTTTTGCACTCGACGAATACATTGGCCTCGATCCGAGCCACCCGGAGAGCTACCGCAAGGTTCTCCAAAACGAGCTCGTTGGCGAGGACAAGACGGGTCTGAAGGACGAGAATCTCTTCACACCCAATGGCAACGTCAAGGTGCCAGATGGCGCTCGCGAGTCGGCTGCTGCATACGACGCGATTATCCGTGACAACGGTGGCGTCCACCTGCAGATTCTCGGGATTGGTTCGAACGGCCATATCGGTTTCAACGAGCCAGGAACTTCGCTCTCCTCGCGCACGCACGTCGATACTCTGACACGCCAGACCCGTGAAGATAATGCGCGGTTCTTCGACGACGAGCTCGCGCAGGTCCCGCAACTGTGCATCACCCAAGGACTCGGCACCATTCTTGAAGCCGAACACATCCTGCTCGTGGCCACGGGCGAGGGCAAGGCAGACGCTATCGTGGCAGCAGTTGACGGCCCGGTGTCATCCACGTGCCCGGCATCGGTGTTACAAATGCACCCTTCAGTGCGCGTCTATGTGGACGAGGCAGCAGCCGCTAAACTGCACGGCCGTGACATGCACGCGCTTCGATGGGAGAAGCTGACATGATTCTTCGTGGGAAGCTCCTCGACGGCAATGGAAAGCTCGTCGGATCGGGTCTGCGTATTGAAGATGGCACGATCGCCGAGATTTTCGACGTGGATGAGTCGGTCACGGGCTGGATTACTCCTGGCTTTATCGACGTGCACTGCCACGGTGGCGGAGGATCGTCCTTCCCCGATGACCCGAGCCCCGAAGGCGTCGACCGTGCTGTGGGCGCACATCGATCCATGGGCACCACCGCGATGATGGCCTCGACCGTCTCGCTCATGGATACCCTGCCATCGATCGAAGGTTTGACTCAAGCGTGCGAGGAGGGAAAGCTTGCGGGAATTCATCTCGAAGGCCCTTACATTTCCCCGCACAAGGCAGGAGCTCAGAACCCAGCTGCGATCCGTGACCCTGACCTAGACGAGCTCCGGGAATGGCTTGAGGCTGGCAAGGGGTGGATTAAAACGATGACGATCGCACCCGAAGTGGACAACTCGATCGAGGCCATGAAATTGCTCCTCGATTATGGCGCGGTGCCGTCATGGGGTCACACGAACGCTAACCTCAACGACACCCGTAAGGTTATTGAAGCCACGGTGGCGTATGCGAAGGAGATTGGCTTTGCTAGGCCGCCTCAGATGGCCACCCACCTGTTCAACGCGATGCCGCCCGTTGGACATCGCGCACCGGGACCCGTGCGTGAACTCGTGGCCTCAGCGAAGAGGGGAGAGACCGTCGTCGAAATCGTGGCGGATCTCGTCCATGTCCACCCGGATCTCGTTCACGACATCGTCGACTACGTAGGAGAATCGAACCCACTCGGCGTCGCCTTCGTGACGGACGCGATGGAAGGTGCCGGCATGCCTGACGGCCAGTACGCGCTGGGCGGTCAGGATGTCAACATTGTGGATGGCACTGCCCGGCTTGTGCGCGGGGGAGCAATCGCGGGCGGAACCTCCCGCATTTCTGAACAGATCCAGCGCATGGTCAGTGGTGGACACATGTCGATGGAAGACGCAGTTCGGTGTGCGGTTGCAGCGCCAGCCGCGTCGGTTGGATTTGATGAAACCACGCCCGGCGTCACGCTGGAGTGGCGAGTAGGAGACGCTCCGAATGCCGTCATTTTGAATGAGGAGGA
>JBHWRK010000026.1:0-3640 GCA_043426715.1 Trueperella sp.
CCCTTCTTCGTGGTTGGCGACAACCTGCGCAAGGGTGCCGCTCTCAACACAATCCAGATTGCAGAGTTACTCATCGAGGAGCTCAACGCGTAACTGACTGACCGATCAGGATATAAGTGGCGTTCTGAAGCAGCGAGCAGATTGAGGCTGAACAAAGTGGCATTCACTTCTTCGAGGTGAATGCCACTTTCGCTCACCCAGAAATGGTGCATCGTGGAATCCGAGTATTTGGGTGCACCTTGAGCATGTGCACCATACCCGACGCGTCTCCACGTCCGATGTGGAACTGGTTAGGCAACCGTGGTGGGCTTCCCAAGCAAATGCCAAGAGTTCGCCAACATGCTTTTGCTCAGCGTCGATCACATGAGTGAATCTTGCGTGATATGAAGAGCCTCGCCGGTCCGGCCTGTCTCACTCGAATCCCGCTTAGTCGTGACCCGTATCCGACGTGTAGTAGTTATCGTCATCCGCTCTCCCGTGCCCGTCGATTTTATCGGGGTGACTGGTGATAGCATCGCCATCGTTTCGCCCGATGAGGCGTGCCTCGTCGCGGCGGTGCATGAGCACCTCATGGATATATGAGGTCACGGCATCAAGCATCGGAACGTCACGCCCCTGTTTCTCACTGATGTACCAGCGATGTTCAAGGATCTCGTGAAATACCTGAGCGGGCTGCAATCGACCACGAAACTCCTCAGGTACAGCCTGAATAGTTGGCTCGTAGACGTTCATGATCCACTCGTGGGCAACGATCTCGAGGGGTACATTCGACTTGCCCGTCATTGCACGATACGACCCAATGTCGTTCACCATACGCCGAGCCTGCATCTCCTCAACATCCAGACCCGTCAGCCTCATCATCTTGCGTGAGTAGTGGCCAGGATCCACCACCTTCGGTTGGATTGAAATGGTCGTGCCACTAATGTCCGCCGTCATCGACAACTCGCCAACTTCGAACCCAAGATCGTTTAGGCGGCGAATGCGGGCATCCACACGCCACCTCTCGCTGAGCCGGAATGATTCTTCACTCGTCAGCTCGTTCCAAAGCTCCACATACCGGCCAAAGAACCGATCGCCAACCGCGATCGAATCAAACTCAGGATCCAAGATCCCGCCAGCCTGTAAGTCCATGAGCTCGCCGATAATGTTCGTGCGAGCCACATCGATGTCATAATGCCGTTTGCGTTCGGAGAGGTTGTCTTCTAGTTCGCCCGTCTCGGCATCCACCAGATACGCGGAAAACTCACCGGCATCCCGCCTGAACAGGGTGTTCGAAAGCGATACGTCGCCCCAGTAGAACCCGAGCAGATGCAAACGCACCATAAGCACGGCCAGTGCGTCGATGAGGCGGTCCACGGTATCGGTGCGCATCGCCGTCTGCCCGAACAATGAACGGTAGGGTAACGAGAAGCCCAAATGTTTCGTCACGAGGGCGGCATTCAGCGCCTCGCCCGATGCATCGTACCGACCTGTAATCACCGCTAAGGGCTCCACACACGGAGCATCCAAGCGGTTAAGATCGCGCAGGGTCTCGTACTCATGATGAGCTACGGTCTCGCCGATTTCTTTCACGGCTACCACGTGGTCTCCGAGGTAGGCGAACCGTACGATATGCCGTGAAATACCTCGGGGGAGCGCGGCAATAACATCGGAGGGCCACTCTTCAAGTGGCACGTTCCATGGTAGGTCAAGTAGCGCAGGCTCAACCTGCGCAGACGTAATGTGTAATGAGCGAGTCACGCCCATCCTTTCGGGGCCATTTCACTGCTATGTGCGCGATCAACGCCACCACCTGGCGCTATCGGCACACCTGAGATGTTTCGGAGCCAGCCATGCACAGTACGACGCCGGAGCTTAAGTTGCAACCTAGGCCCCGGCGTCGTCACATTCTATTAAAAAATCTACTTGGTTGTGTCGTCGACCTAGTCGTGAACGATGGTCGGCTCTGAGGCTACGTTATCCACGTCAGCCATGACGAGCTCGTTCACCGAGGAATCGATGCGGTCGCCAGTCTTGGCCGAGAAGAAGTGGGTGTGTGCCTCGCGTGGCTTAACGTAAATAACGTCACCTGCCGACGGTACATCGTAAGGCTCAATGCGAACCACGAGGGTCTCGGACAAATCGCCCGATCCGAACTTGCCCTCTTCGCGGTCTGCGCCAACGATTGTGCCGTACACGTATGCATCCGAGCCAAGCGACTCAACGAAAGTCACCTTAACTGGAAGGCCGCCCTCTGTCTCTGACGAGAGGTCGAGAGCTTCAGGGCGCAGACCGATGGTCAGCTTGCCATCGGCGCGAGCCACATCAAGAACATCAGCCGGGAGCGTGAAGCGCGCGTCGCCAAACACGGCGTCGTCACCCTCAATGCGCCATTCGCCAAGGTTCATGGCCGGCGAGCCGATGAAGCCTGCAACGAATGCGTTAGCTGGGCGGGAGAACATTTCGGCGGGGGACGCAACCTGCTGGAGAATGCCGTCCTTGAGAACCGCGATGCGATCGCCCATCGTGAGGGCCTCGGTCTGATCGTGGGTCACATACACGGTGGTGACGCCCAGTGAGCGCTGGAGCGAGGCAATCTGCGTACGGGTCTGAACACGGAGCTTGGCGTCAAGGTTTGACAGCGGCTCATCCATGAGGAAGACCTGCGGCTTACGAACGATTGCACGGCCCATGGCCACGCGCTGACGCTGACCACCCGAGAGTGCCTTCGGTTTACGGTCGAGGTACTCGGTCAGGTCGAGGATGCGGGCTGCTTCCTCAACGCGCTCGCGGATAACTGCCTTATCCTCACCGGCGATCTTCAGAGCAAATCCCATGTTGTCGGCAACGGTCATGTGCGGATACAGGGCGTAGTTCTGGAAGACCATGGCGATGTCGCGGTCCTTGGGCGTGACGTCAGTGACGTCGCGGTCACCAATGAAAATACGTCCAGAGTTGACATCTTCGAGGCCTGCGAGCATGCGCAGCGATGTTGACTTACCACAGCCTGACGGTCCGACGAGCACAAGGAATTCGCCATCAGCAATTTCAAGATTGAGTGAATCAACAGCAGGTTCGGTTGATCCGGGGTAAATGCGCGTAGCATTTTCAAATGTAACAGTCGCCATTGTGAATGGTTCCCTCCACCGGCAGGTACGTGCCGGACGATCCGTAGTGAAAGGTGTCTGAGCGTGTCAACTCTGACACGATGCCCACTTAGGTGTAGGCATCCCAAGTATTGTTACACAGCCCAGTGGCGTTAAGATATAGGTGCAAGAAACGTGTAAGACAAGCTGGTGCGATCCTCGTCACACAGCTGGAGTTAGCAACGAAAAGTCGCCCTAGTAGACACGGGGCCAGAGTATTAATGTAAGGAATCCTCGTGCCGGGGGAGGTGTTATGCGGGAGCGCTCGATGATTGGCGGCTACGAACTCGTAAAGCGGATCGGTAGCGGCGGCATGTCGAACGTGTATAAGGCGATTGACGCCGACGGGCGCGAAGTGGCTCTCAAGCTCCTGCATCCCGAGGTGGCGGCCGACCCCGCCTCCCGCGATCGGCTCCGCCGCGAAGTCAGTATGCTCCAGCGCGTTCACGGCGAGTACGTTGCCCAGATCCTCGACGCCGAAACTGAGGAGCAGGAAGTCTTTATCGTTACACTCG
>JBHWRK010000027.1:0-4033 GCA_043426715.1 Trueperella sp.
AATGTCGTGGTCCCTCGAATATACGCGTCGTCGGTTGACCGAGCTGCGTGACTGCGTATTGCTGCGCCGGATACGTTGCTTCCTGTGAGAAACGCTCGAGGTAGGTCAGATCCGGGAGAAGGTAGTCCGCGAACACACCCGTATCGCCCATCGTGATGTCGAAGACGACGAGGAGCTTGATCTTGTCCTGCTTCTTGAGCGTCTCCGCGGCCGCCCTGCCATTAGGCGCCGAATTGATGGGGGAGTGGCGATGAATAAACAGCGCGTTAAGCGAGTATGGGAAACCGGCCTCCGCTGAGGGAATGACCTCGTGACACAGGTTCCCAGGGAACTGATAGAACCTGCGCTTGGCGGGATAGCCGTCCTCTTCGAAGAATGAGGTGTTCTCATACTTCGTGCGCTCGCGCGTGATCGGCATGCCCCAGGCTTTGCGTGCGTTCGGCACGCCCTGCTGGATGTCATAGCGACCCGCCCACGGCGTGTACTGCTTTTGCCCAGTGATGTGCCCACCCTTCCAGTCGTGATTTCCGATGAGGAAGTTGATGTAGTTGATCGCGCGAATGGCGTCGTAGCCATTGGCGTGCATCGCTGGGCCGCGGTAGCTCATGACCACCGCACGCTTGCCGTGCGCGGTAAAGTCGTGACCGATCTCCGAGATGACGTCCGCCGTGGTACCCGAACGATCCGCATAGGTATCGAGTTCGTGTTCCATCGCGCGCTCCTTCAAGAGCGTGAACGCGGATTTTACCTTGACCGGGCCATCTGGAGTGTCCACCGTCGTATCGACTTCAAGGTCCGCCAGCTCCGTCACCGAATCGACCGGAGTCAGCTCGCCATTGACCATGCACATCGGCTCGGGGAGCTGCCCTTGTTCTTCGGGCGCTTCACCGATCCCCATGTGGACGACGTTAAGCTTCGGTTTCGTCTTCCAATCCTCACCTTCGTCGACGACGACGAGGTGCGTCGCGTCCGAGTAGGTAGGCTCGCCGATCTCAGTGGCGGCGTCTTTGCTCGGGGCACGTAGGTACTGCTCGTCGTAGCGCTCGTTCTCGATGATCCAGCGGATGATGCCCCAGGCCAGCCAGGCATCTTCACCAGGCTTAACCGGAACCCACAGGTCTGCCTTTTCGGCGGTCTTCGAGAGCTTCGGATCGATCACGGTCATCTTCATACCGCGCTCGCGGGCTAGGCCCACTCGGGGTGCAAGGAAGGTCGGGCCCTTTTGGGCAACGAGTGGTTCGGATCCCCACACAACGAGGTAATCGGCATAGTCGATGTCGCCATACATTCGTTGGAAGCCGTTATCGGGATGCGAACGTGCATTCGCGAACACGCCCGTCACACCACAGGTTCCGCCATGGTTGACCTGATTGATCGTGCCGAACATATTGTTCGCCCAGCGGTTTCCAATAATTTGCTGGCGATCGCCACCCATGACAGAGAGTAGATTCGACTTCGGGCCGAGCTCGGGTCGCTTGGGATCGATGAGAGCCTCGCCCCACTTGTCCTCAAACTCTTGCTGAGTCATCTCCCCGTTATCGACTGCATCCTTGTCCGCCATCACGGGCTCTTCGGGCACGTATTGGTACCACTGCGTCAAACCTGGGGTGCCGAGTTCGTCGTCACCGTTTAAAATCCCGTCTAGAGCTTCTTCCCACGAAATCGTCTTCCACTTGCCTTCACCGCGGGCGCCCACGCGCTTCAGCGGCTGTTTGATGCGCTTGGCGTCATGCGCAATTTGGATGCCAGCTTGACCCTTGAGGCATGCGATTCCACCTGAACGAGAGCGCGAATCGCGGCTCATGACGTTCAGAGGCTTGACCGCATCGGCGGGGCTCGTGTCGTAGGGAATTGGTCCAACAGGCTGAGTCGTCAGAGCGGAGTAGGGATTACCCGCGATCTTTCGCACTTGTGCCGTGGCTCCGGTGTTGCCGCCATCAGCAAGGCGAACCTTGATCGAACACCACGTATTGCACATCATGCACATTGAGTGGACGATGTCAGTTTCGTTGTAGGTATCGACCAAGTCGCCGCGCCCGTGTTGGGTGGGCTCGAGATACGGATCCTCGAAACCCTGGCGGAAGGTGTACGCCATCGCGGCGGTTCCTGCCACAGCGGCCGCGCCACCAAGGAAGGTGCGACGATTGATCTTGCCCTTTCCTTCGTGGTTGTCCGCTTCGTGCGTGTCCATGATCGGGGCGCCGGCGCGCTTGTCAGTATTCTGTGTCTCGGTCATGATTGAACTCCTTCAGCGGGCGCAATTTGCGTGGTCGGGCCCGGTTCGTGTGTGCCGGAGCGAATCGGCGGGTTGGACCTCGTTCCATTCGGGGTCGTGGTGGCGTGTGCGGAACCGGCCGCAACGCGGTGATCACCGTCGTGGACGAGCTCGTGTGCATGATGGTCCTCAATGCCCGGCTCATGGATCGGCTGCCATTCGGAGACGAGCGAGTAGAGCAGCGCTCCGCCAAACACAAAGAACGCGACGAGAGACCACTCAAGGAAACTCGGGAAGTACGCGTTATCTGGGTATCCCTCGATAACTCCGGGAATCATAGGCGGTATGACGATGTTGAGGCGAACGCCGAACACGCCAATGACGACCATCATGGCTGCCGCAACGATCCAACCGGTCTTCTTCGATAGCGGACTCAGCAGGATAATTGCCGGGATCACCATGACCATGAGTAGTTGCATGATGATGAATGTCCACCAGAATGGGCCGGTTGCCTGAATTTCGAGAATCCTGTGGTGGCTGGCGTCGTGGGCAAGGAACGGGATGAAGTACTCGTAGAAGGTGAGCAGCATGTCGATGAGGACCGCTGCGAGGAGCACTCGGCTCAGTCCGCGAAGGAGCGAGTTATCCGGCTTGCGTCCAGTTCCGCGTGCCTGCCAGTAGTTGACCGCCATGAGCAACGCCGTACCGGACACCATGGCGGATACGACGAAGATGATCGGGAACAGTCCGCCATACCAACCTGAACGGGTGGCGACGACGGCGAAAATCGATCCGGTGCCGCCGTGCACGCCGACGATGGCGAGAGGGATGCCGATAATTCCAAGCACCTTCAGCCACGTTTTCGCACTTGACGGATTGCCGGACATGCCGCGGTGCAGACGCACCGCGATGATGAGTTCAGCAATCAGCAAGGCGATATATAAGACATAGAATCTGACCTCCCACGAGAGTGGAGATGACCAGTGGAACTGATCGAACACCCACGGGAATTTGTGGAGTGCACCTAGATCCATGCCGATCAGCGCCAACGCAACGAACATCGAAATGATCGCGGATAGGAGAGCGGCCCGACCAATTGTCTCGAATTGATACATCCCAAAAACGTAGACAAGGGTCGATAGGAGGAAGGCTCCTGCCGAGAGGCCAACAAAGAAAATATATACCGAGATCCACAGGCCCCACGGCATTTGTGGCCCAAGGTCCGTCATCTGGAGACCTTGGGTTAGCCGCGTCCACACGCCAGGAATTCCAACGAGTATGCCGATTCCTAGTAGTCCGTACCAAAACATTCTTGCCTTGGGGCGCAGGAATGGTTCGCGTCCGTGGCCCTCGTTAAGGAAGCGGCGAATGCCACGACGCTCGTTGGCATCTGCAGGATTTTCACGCTCTACGCTTTTTTCACGTTCGAGTGTTTGCGACATCGTTAATCACCTCAAGTAGTACACACTGGGATTTGTGCCCGACTCTTCCTTGAGGCGGAAGGCACGTGGATCTGCAGCGAACTTAGTCACCACGGAATTCGGGTCGTTCAGATCGCCAAAGTAGCGAGCATCGCCAATGCATGTTTCCACGCAGGCCGGCTCCTCGCCGCGAGGGATGCGGTGTGCACAGAACGTACACTTGCGCACCTGTCCCACAGGCGGTGACCAGACGCCACCACGCTCGCCGAATTCGGTTCCCCACTCGTCGACTTGGAGCTCGTTGAAGCCAACCATTTCGTCTTCGTAAGTTTCGCCGAAGTCAAACGAGCGTGCGCCGTAAGGGCAGGCCGTGATGCAGTAGCGGCATCCGAGACAA
>JBHWRK010000028.1:0-5759 GCA_043426715.1 Trueperella sp.
GCTCTCGACGCGGCGCGTCTGTGCCTCGTTCACCTGGACGAATCCGATCGCGTCGACCGGGACGAGCACGACCTTGCCCTCGGTGTCCTTGAGTGAGAGCACTGAGCCGTTCTCGAGAGCTGCGGTGACCTTTTCGCCGACCTCGTCAGCGCTGAGATCGACGTCGAGCGTCAGTTCGCGTTGAACGTTGCGGATGCCGATACTAATTTCCATGTTTCCTCCGAATCAAGACGGCCTGAACTGCGGCAATTCTAGCGCGGTGGAGCGAGGTGGCAGGCTGTTGTTTCATTGCGAGCCGAAAGTTCGTCGGAGTTGTGGTTTAGGCTCAATGGTATGAGCAATGAACGCGATTGGAATGTGGAGCAGCAGGCCGTGCTCGGACTTCAAGCACCGTGTGTGGCCTCGGTGATTGGCCCGCCGGGCAGTGGCAAGACGGCCTTGTCGGTATCGCTTGCAGTGCGTCTGGTACGAGAGAATCCCGACCAACGGATTGCAGTGCTTTCGCCGGATCGGCGAGCGGCGGCGGACGTACGCAATAAAATTTCTCGTGAACTTGGTTATTTACCCGGTTCGGTGCAGATTCAGTCGATCACGGCGTTCGCATTCACGATCGTCTCGGCGTATGCGCAATTTGTAGGCAGACGCGAACCGGAATTGCTCAGTGGCCCCGACCAAGATGCGTTGCTCAAAGAATATTTCGACCTGATTGTGGCTGGGCAGGTACCGGGGCGGTTGCCGAGGTGGACGGATGACGATGATGGGGCGCGGCTTCCTGCGTATCGCGCAGAGTTCCGTGATCTGCTCACGCGCGCCGCCGAACTTGAGTTGAGCGCTGCGGATTTAGCGGCCCTGGGCACGAGATACAGTGAGCCGGTTTGGGTGAGCGGCGCTCAGCTCTTGACTGGCTATGAAAAAGCACTGGCCACGCAAGCAGGCGCGGGCCACCAGAATGCTGACCAGGTAGATCACGCGCGGCTGATCACGCAGGCTGCCAACCAACTGCGTATCTGGAGCGACGCGCCGGAAACGGGTGCGGGAGCCTTTGACATCGAAAAGCCGCAGTGGGATTGGGTGATCGTTGACGACGTCCAGAACGCCACGTTGGCGCTGAGGTCGTTGCTTCGTGAAGTCTTGAGGGACGGTGCGTCAATCGTGACGTTTGGCGATCCGGACGTGGCGGTGCAGGGTTTTCGAGGCGGTATTGCACATTTGCCGGCGCTATTGACACGGGACGTGAATGCCGGCGGGATCGGGGCAACCCGGCTTCACCTGACGCAGCGCTATCGAGGTGGAGGCGAAATTGGTGCAATTGTCCGAAAGATCACCGGTGGAATCCATACGGCGGGTGTGGGAGCGCACCGCTTTGGAGAATTTGCGGACGATCCGGACAACGGCACGTCACATGCGAAGGCAACGAAGAAGTCTGGAGATTTTGGAGACCCGTCTGACAAGAAACAACACGACCAATCGTCCACAACCGTCACTGCCCGTGCATTTGCGAACATGGATGAAGAAATCGCATACATCGCTACCGAATTCAGACGGTTACATTTGCTTGAGGGTATTGCCTACTCGGACATGGCAGTGCTCAGTCGCTCGACGTCCACGCACTCCGCGATCAGGCGGTCGCTGGTGCGATATGGCATTCCGGTCGAAACGATCGTGCAGGGCCAACCACTTCGAGAACAACGAGCGGTTGCTGCGCTTATCGAGCTACTTGAGATAGCACTTGCCGAGCCGGCTGAAGTTGACGCTGATCGGGTGGATTCGCTGCTAACCGGTGTGCTCATCGGAATTGAGCCACTCCACCTGCGCAGACTCAAGCGTGAGCTTCGTGGCTGGGAGCTGGCGGCCGGTGGCAGTCGGTCGAACGCTGACCTCTTGGTGGACCTTATCGAAGGCGGCGAGGTGTCAGCTAAGGTCCCCGAGTTCAAACGAGTAGCAGACATCCTCGATGGGATTCGACGGACCGTCAAGGGTGGCGGTCTTGGCGAGGAAGTTCTATGGCGTGCGTGGCAAGGCGTGGGCGTTGCTGAGCAATGGCGTGCGCAGGCGCTCGCGGGCGGCATGGCTGGAGATGTCGCTGATGAGGATCTAGACGCGGTCATCTCGTTGTTCCGGATCGCGCAACGCCAGGCGGATCGGGATCCCACGAGCGCGGATATATATGAGCTACTCGACGTGCTCGAAAGTCAGGACGTACCAGAGGATTCGATTGCGCGGGTAGGTGCCGCGTCAGATGAAGTGGCGCTCGGAACACCGTCGTCCAGCATTGGACGTTCATGGCACTATGTCGCCGTCGTTGGAATCAATGACAGCATATGGCCTAACACGAGGTTGAGAAATCCGCTGACAAAAGTGCCAAAGCTCGTCAATATCGTTGTGGGCTCGGCAATGGCCGGGCGCGAAGTTGAACCTACACAGGTGGTTCGGGACGTTATTGATGACGAGTTGCGCATGTTGTTACAGGCAGTGACGCGCGCGAAGACGGCACTGTGGCTCACCTGCCAGCAGTCCGAAACCGAGCGGCCATCGAGATTCATGACGTGGCTCGTACCAGACCTTGATGTTGCGAGCACAGCGGCCGTCACCCTTGATGCGGACGGGCTGGTGGGCGAACTACGCCAAGCGATCGCTTCTGAGGACGAGGCGCTCACAGCGGTTGCGATCGATAAGCTGGCTGATCTCGCGGGCGCCGGTGTACGGCAGGCGGATAAGGACCTGTGGGTGGATGGCCTTAGTGTCTCAAGTGATGCGTCAGTGATTGAAGGTGACTCCACGATGTCGCCGTCACGAATAGAAAGCTTGCTCTCATGTCCGTTGCGTGCATTCCTCGACACCATTGGTGCGAGGGCAACCGACGACACGATGGCGCTCGACATGGGAACTCTTATTCACTCGTTGGCTGAAGCTTTCCCCACGGGGCCGGCCTCGGCGGTTATTGAAGCGTTCGAGGAGCGTGTGAACGAGTTGGAGGTGAGCGACGATTTTTCCGGAAGGCTCGACTTTAAGAGGGCACGAAAGATGGCACAGAAACTTGGCGCATGGCTGGAGAAGGGGTCGAGCGACGTGATCGTCGAGCAGTTCGCATCAGCCGACGTGTACGACGAGGATCGAGACATCCGGATTCACACCCGTGCAAGGCTCGATCGTATCGAAAAGGTCGGAAGCAGAGTACGAATCGTCGACTTCAAAACCGGCAAGTCTGACGTCCGGAAAGTCGACGCCGAAGAGCACCCGCAGTTGCGGGTCTACCAGTGGCTTGTTAACCGCGGAGCGGTTGATGGTGGGGACTTGCCGCGCGGCACCCAATCGGCCGGTGCGGCACTGGTGCTCGTGGGAACGGGTAACCAGAGTGCGGCGGTTCGGACTCAAAATCCGCTCGATGACGATCAAATGGTGGAAACGGAAGACATGATTAAACAGGTCGATGTGGCCCAACGTGGGCCTCAATTCGCTGCGATCCCCAGTGACGCATGCAGATGGTGTGCCTATCGAGATTCGTGCCCAGCGGTTGGCACGGGAAGGATTTTCTCATGACCACGTATGACGAATTCGTCGCAACTCTCGACTTTCCTCCCACACCCGAGCAAGAAGAGGTCATCCGGTCCACGGATCAGGCAATCGCCGTGATCGCTGGTGCAGGCTCGGGCAAGACCGAGACGATGACCCAGCGAATCGTCTGGAACGTCATCAATGGCACGGTACGTCCTGATCAGGTGCTCGGATTGACGTTCACGAACAAGGCGGCCGGTGAACTGGCCGAGCGCGTCGACAAACAGCTTCGGTATGCACGCGCCCAGGGTTTGATGGTGCCCTCCGAAGGCGTTGTCGGAAACGAGTCGCTGGACCGTGAACCCGAGCCGCTGAAATCCGGGGTAGATGATGAGGCATCGCTCGTGGCGGTGGGAGACGAAAACCTAGTCGATGTGGACGCGCAAGCTGCGGCTACTCATGCTGAGCTCGCCAAGCCGACCATCGCCACCTATAACTCGTTTGCTTCGGAGATCGCCTCGTCGTATGCAATGCTCATCGGCGAGGATCCGCGCGCGCGACTCATCACGGACGCTGAGCGCTATCAGATCATGACGGCCATCGTCGAGGACATTAATGATTCGACTCCTGAGTTGAAGGCGCTGTCTGAAGAGAGACCGTCAACAATCGTTACGGATGCTCTTCATCTCACTGATGAGATAGTGGGAAACTCCGTGAGCACCAAGGAGCTTCGCGAATATCTCCGCACAGAGCGCGATGCGATTGCGCGAGCTCGCGAAGTGCGACCACCGAAAGGAACAGCCGAGGGCATCAAGCCAGTTACAGACTGTACACTCGCTTCAATATATGCGCTCAACGTGCGGATCGCGCTCTCCTATGTTGTCGAGTTGTATCTGGCCTACAAGAAAGAACACTCGCTTATTGAATTTTCCGACCAAGTTGTGCGCGCGCGAAAAATTTTGACCGCCGTACCAGAGGTCGCAGAAGAACTGCGGCGCACGTACAAACTTATCTTGCTCGACGAGTATCAAGACACGTCGACGAGCCAGGCAGCGTTCCTCGAGACGGCTTTCCGACAGGCCGACTCGGTATGCGCCGTAGGCGATCCCAATCAGGCTATCTACTCCTGGCGAGGGGCCTCATCCGCGGCGTTGTCCGAATTCATGGACCGATTTGGCGTGGCGAAAAACCTGACGTTGTCCACCGCGTTTAGAAACAGCCCTGAAATTCTCGATGCGGCCAACGCACTGACCATTGGCAAGCTGAGCTATCCGGGCATGACAGTCAAAAAACTAAGTTCGATTGGGACTCACGATGGCCGGGCAATACTCGTTCATCGGCGTTTTCGCGAGGATGCATACCGAGACATGGTCCGGTACATCGCGGACGAGTTCGATAAGGCCCAACTCGACGGTGCGAACGAGTTGCCGACTGCCGCCATCCTGTGTAGGGCGCGATCCTACATGGAGCACGCGATCAAAGCGCTCGAAGAGTTCGAGGTGCCTTATGAGGTGGTCGGCGGCGAATCGCTCATCAACAAACCTGAATTACGGCTTGTGCGAAGCCTGCTTGGGCTGGCCGTGAACCCGGCGAGGAATGACCTACTCGTGTCGCTGTTCAACTTCTTCGCTCTCGGTGCCAAAGACGTCCACGCGCTTGCACAGACCGCGAAATACCTTGCAGACGAGGTCACGAAGGACCTTGATGGACACACGGATGCATCCACCCGGGTGGACGCCAATCTCGTCGAAGCACTCGTGGCACTAGCTCGAAAGGATGCGCCCGAGCCCGCAGACATGACGGTCGACGGCGTTGCACGGTTTTCTCACATCGGTTCCCTCATCGGACTCGTCACCAACAGTCGCCACCTGCCAATCCCCGAGGTTATTACCACCGCGATCGACGCGCTGGATCTTCGTTCCTACGCCCAATCGCGCCTGAGCGGAGGTGCGAGAGTCGAGGCGGCACTCGGACACTTTGTGCAGCTCGGCGTACAGTTCTCGTCGGACAACCCGGGAGGCAGCCTTCGTGATTTCGTTACCTGGGTTGACGCGCTTGAAGATCATGAAAACGTTGGCGAAGGCGACTCCGCAGGCGACCTGCAGTTATTGGCCGAAGAGGACATCGAGCCAGAGGTGGGAGTTGTCCAACTCCTCACCATTCATGCTGCGAAGGGCTTGGAATGGGACATCGTCGGCGTGCCGGATATGAAGCTTGGTGGCTTCGACGAAAAGTCGCGAGCGACCCCGTGGTACCGGTCACAG
>JBHWRK010000029.1:0-10668 GCA_043426715.1 Trueperella sp.
CCTGTGTACTCCAAGCGCAAGCTACTCGTCCCGACCCGTGGCCAAGCCGCTGTGGAAACGCTTCTCGATTTCCCGCGCGTTCAGATCGGCCATGAGATCATTGGCAAAGAGCAGGCCGAAAAATATCAGCCGATGATTATGACGATCTTCCTCGGCATTCTGTTCATGAATCTCACTGGTATCATTCCCGGCTTGCAGATTGCAGGAACCTCGCTCATTGGCATGCCACTGATCTATGCAGTCTTTGCTTACGTCGGTTTTATCTTTGCGGGAATTCGTGAAAAGGGCGCAGGCAGGTTCTTGAAGGATTCCCTCATGCCCGAAGGTGTTCCTTGGCCGATCTACTTTATTTTGACCCCGATCGAGTTCCTCTCCACCTTCATTATTCGCCCGGTCACGCTCACCGTCCGTCTCTTGATGAACATGGTGGCAGGCCACCTGATCCTCGTGCTGTTCTTCCTCGGGACGAACTTCCTCTACTTCCAACTCTCTGGAGCAGTCGGTTTGTCCACAGGAACGCTCGCAATCGTCGGCGGCACAGCCTTCCTCGTCTTTGAGATTTTCGTTGGAGCGCTCCAGGCGTATATCTTCGCCATGCTCTCCGCGATCTACATTTCCCTGTCCATTTCTAAGTAACACCAACACAAAGGAAAGAACACAATGATTGGTAACATCGCCACAATCGGCTATGGCATTGCAACGCTTGGTCCTGCACTCGCCATTGGTCTTATCGGTGCGAAGAATCAGGAAGCGACTGCTCGCCAGCCTGAGGTGTCCGGTTTCCTCCGTGTCAACATGTTGATCGCCATGGCGTTCGCTGAGGCACTCGGCCTGATCGGATTCGGTGCCGGCATCGTCTTCGGTGCATAGCCATGACTGAAACGACTCTCGCATTCTGGGACGTGGACTACCATCTCCTCGTCCCTGCGCTCCCGGACCTCATTTGGGGCACGGTTGCTTTCCTCATCGTCGCGGTTGCGGTCTATAAGTACGCGTGGCCGTCGTTCAAGTCGATGATTGACGAGCGCATCGAGAAGATCGATGAGGGTCTGCGGGCAGCCGAGGTAGCGCGTGCAGAGATCGCTGACCAAAGGGTGCAGATCGAAGAAGAGATCAGAGAAGCACAGCGTGAAGCGACTGGTATTCGTGAACTCGCTCAAGAAAATGCGCAGGCAATTGTTGCTGAAGCACAAACTCGTGCGAATAGCGAAGCCGAGAACATTCTCACCAAGGCACAGCGCCGAATTGAGGCCGATTCCGTGACGGCGATGCGCACTCTTGAAGGTGATGTCGGCGTGCTTGCAACCGAGCTCGCGGGCAGGATTGTCGGCGAGGCGATCCAAGATGAGGGGTTGGCGCGTCGCGTGATCGACCGCTTCCTTGACGATCTCGCATTGACAACTCCCGAGTACGCAAAGTACGGGGAGGCAGAGGCCTAACATGCGTTCAGGTAGCCGATCAGCCTTAGAAAGTGCACGCGAACGGTGGGATGGCCTACTGGCCAACCGTCCCGGCGAGGAGCTGAATCTGGGACTCCAGATCTTCTCTGTTGTCGACATCCTCAAGAAATCTCATGCGCTTGTTAACGCGCTTGAAGACGCATCTCGAAGTGAGGATGATCGCGCACGCCTAGCCCAGGTGATTCTGTCCGGAAAGGTCTCTGACGAAATCATCGAACTGACAATGGGTTTGGCTCGAGACAGCTGGTCGGAAGTGGGAGACATCGCGATTGCACTCGAGGAGCTTGGCGTGTACGCCATCCTGTATGGCTCGCGCAGGCAGGGTTTGCTCGGGGAAACTGAAGAGCAGCTCTACCACTCCTCGCGAATCCTCACCAAGGAGCGCGACCTGCGACTTGCATTCAATTCGGTTGTCCAATCGGTTGAAAGACGCACGGACCTAGTGAAGGAAGTCTTCAGGCGAGCGAATCCGTACACGATCGCGTTACTTCAACGTGCAGTGGCCGTTGAAGACCACTCAATCGCAACTCTGCTCCGCCGGTACATCGCCAGCGCTGCTGACATGGGTGAACATATGGTTGCCGCAGTCACGAGCGCACTACCACTTACGCGAGAACAGGAACAGCGTCTGACTGACATCCTGTCCGCAAAGTACCAATCCGATGTGCAGATCCATGTAGCAATCGATACGTCCGTTATTGGCGGACTGCGGATCCACATCAACGACGACGTAATTGATGGCACGCTTGCCAGCCGACTCAACGGCGTGGGCACGGCCTTTAAGAATTAACAGCGGCACCAAGCCGCATCGAGCGAAGGAAGATTAATGGCTGAACTGATCAATCCGGAGGAAATCCGGGCTGCGCTGGACAGCTTTGTGAGTTCGTATGAACCCGCGAAGGCGGCCAGCGAGGAGGTTGGCCACGTAACTCTTACTGCAGACGGCATCGCCCGAGTCGATGGACTGCCGGGTGCGATGGCAAATGAGTTGTTGCAGTTTGAGGATGGCACTCAAGGGCTCGCAATGAACCTCGAAGAGCGCGAAATTGGCGTGGTCGTCCTCGGTGACTTCTCACATATCCAGGAGGGCATGGAGGTGCGCCGCACAGGGGAAGTTCTTTCCGTCCCCGTTGGTGATGGCTACCTCGGCCGCGTTGTGGACCCGCTGGGTAACCCGATCGACGGCCTAGGCGAAATCCATGATCTGGACGGCCGGCGCGCACTCGAGCTACAGGCACCGGGCGTGATGATGCGTAAGTCGGTCCACGAGCCGCTACAAACGGGTATCAAGGCCATCGACGCGATGATTCCGATCGGCCGCGGCCAGCGCCAGCTCATTATTGGCGATCGAAAGACCGGTAAAACAGCGCTTGCCATTGACGCCGTGCTCAACCAGAAAGATAACTGGGAGTCAGGAGATCCGAACAAGCAGGTTCGCTGCATCTACGTCGCAATCGGTCAGAAGGGATCGACCATCGCTTCCGTTCGCGCAACGCTCGAGCGCCACGGTGCATTGGAATACACGACGATCGTCGCGGCACCGGCCTCGGATTCCGCTGGTTTTAAGTACCTTGCGCCGTACACCGGCTCGGCCATCGGCCAGCACTGGATGTATGACGGTAAGCACGTCCTTATCATCTTCGACGATCTGTCCAAGCAGGCAGAGGCCTACCGTTCGGTATCCCTCCTGCTTCGCCGCCCGCCGGGCCGTGAAGCATACCCGGGCGATGTGTTTTATCTGCACAGTCGCCTCCTCGAACGTTGTGCCAAGCTTTCCGACGAGTATGGCGCTGGTTCGATGACCGGCTTGCCTCTCATCGAGACGAAGGCGAATGATGTTTCGGCTTACATTCCAACGAACGTCATTTCGATTACCGATGGCCAGATCTTCCTTCAGTCGGATCTGTTCAACTCGAACCAGCGTCCGGCAGTCGATGTGGGTATTTCGGTTTCGCGAGTCGGCGGTGACGCACAGATTAAGGCAATGAAGGATGTCTCGGGCACGCTGAAGATTACGCTCGCCCAATATCGTTCGCAGGCCGCATTCGCGATGTTTGCATCAGATCTTGACGCGACCACGCGTCGCCAGCTCACCCGAGGTGAGCGTCTCATGGAGATCTTGAAGCAGCCGCAGTACACGCCCTACCCAGTCGAAGACCAGGTTGTGTCCGTGTGGGCAGGAACAAACGGTTATCTTGACACGATCGAGATCGGCGATGTCGCTAAGTTTGAGCGTGGCTACATTGACTACATCAAGCACAACACCGACATCCTGACCACCATCGTTGAGACTGGCAGACTCGATGACGACACCGAAAGCGCACTCAAGAGTGCTACGGAGAAGTTCCTCGACTCGTTCCACTCCGCGTACGAGGCCCAGGATCTGCCGACTGACGAGGTTGAACCTGCAGAGCAGACGCAGGAGACCCTCGTGAGGGCGAAGAGGAGCTAGTAGTGGCCGGCGAACAGCGTTTGTATAAGCAGAAGATCAAAGCGACGGAAACGCTTGAAAAGGTCTTCTCCGCGATGGAGCTCATCGCAGCTTCTCGCGTTGGCCGCGCGCGCGATCGTGCGCTCGGGCAAGATCCCTACACGCGCGCTCTGACCGAATCGATTGCCACTGTCGCCGCCCACGCGGATGAGGAGCACCCACTCCTCAACGAGCGCACGGACACCAACCGTGTCATTCTCTTTATCGTCACCTCCGATCGCGGCATGGCTGGCGCCTACTCAGCGTCGATCCTTCGTGAAGCCGATCGTTTGCGTGAAGATCTTGAGGCCCAAGGCAAGGAACCCGTTCTCTACGTGTTTGGGCGCCGCGGCGTGTCACATTACAGGTTCCGCGGTGTCGACATCGCTGGCAGCTGGACTGGCGAATCGGATAACCCCCAGGGCGATACAGCGCACGAGATCGCGCGCGAGTTTCTTGAGCTATTCTTGGCGGAGCCCGAAGATGGCGGAGTGAGCGAACTGCACGTCGTCTATACCCGCTTCGAAAACATGATCAATCAGCACGTCGAGGTGCGGCGAATGCTACCCCTCGTCGTCGTCGATCAAGATGACGAAGCTCTCCACGAAGAAGCGCCGCTTTACGAATTTGAGCCCTCTGCGCGAAAACTCTTCGACGCACTGTTGCCCATGTACGTCGATCAGCGAATTTTCGCAGTTCTCCTCATGGCAGCTGCCTCCGAGCTTGCGGCGCGTCAAGCGGCGATGCACGCGGCAACCGAGAACGCGAATGAACTCATTGAGGATTACACTCGCTTGGCGAACAACGCACGCCAGGCTGAGATCACCACAGAAATTACCGAAATCATCTCCGGTGCGGATAGCCTCGGAAAGAAGAAAACAAGGACATAACAATGACAGTTGATACGTCAGAGAAACTGGCAACCGGCCGAATCATCCAGGTGGTCGGCGCGGTTGTGGACGTTGAGTTCCCACCGGATGCACTTCCGGAGATCAACTACGCGCTTGAGACCGAAGTTACTCTTCCAACAGGTGATACGGACAGCGAGCTGCAATCGAGCACGATGACGCTTGAAGTGGCTCAGCACCTGGGTGAAAACATCGTGCGTACCATTGCGATGAAGCCCACCGATGGCCTCGTACGTGGTGCCACCGTCACCAACACGGGTGCCCCGATTTCGGTGCCGGTGGGTAACGTGACGCTCGGCAAAGTCTTCAACGTTGTGGGCGAGCCACTCAACCTGGCTGAGGGCGAGACCCTCGAGGTTGAAGAGCGTTGGCCGATCCACCGTCAGGCGCCCTCGTTCGATGAACTCGAGCCCGAGACCCGCATGTTCGAGACCGGAATTAAGGTCATCGATCTTCTCACGCCCTACATTCAGGGGGGAAAGATTGGTCTTTTCGGTGGTGCAGGCGTTGGCAAAACTGTTCTCATTCAGGAAATGATCCAGCGCGTGGCCCAGGACCACGGCGGCGTATCCGTCTTCGCCGGAGTTGGCGAGCGTACCCGTGAGGGCAACGACCTCATCTTTGAGATGGAGGAAGCGGGCGTTTTAGACAAGACGGCTCTCGTGTTTGGTCAGATGGATGAGCCGCCGGGCGTGCGCCTTCGTATCGCGCTATCCGGCCTGACGATGGCGGAGTACTTCCGCGACGTTCAAAATCAGGACGTGTTGCTGTTCATCGATAACATCTTCCGTTTCACGCAGGCAGGTTCCGAGGTCTCCACGTTGCTCGGCCGCATGCCTTCTGCGGTGGGCTACCAGCCCACACTGGCTGACGAGATGGGCGCTCTACAGGAGCGCATTACCTCCACGCGCGGTCACTCGATTACATCGCTTCAGGCCATTTACGTTCCTGCTGACGACTACACCGACCCGGCACCTGCTACGACCTTCGCGCACTTGGATGCAACCACGGAGCTTTCACGTGACATTGCATCGCGCGGTCTGTACCCGGCAGTTGATCCGCTCGCATCGTCCTCGCGCATCCTCGATCCGCAGTACGTTGGTCAGGCCCACTATGAGGTAGCCACACGCGTCAAGCAGATCCTGCAAAAAAATAAGGAACTCCAGGACATCATTTCGATTCTTGGTGTGGACGAGCTGTCTGAAGAAGACAAGATCACAGTGGCACGCGCCCGCCGCATGGAGCAGTACCTTTCACAGAATACCTACACGGCGGTTAAGTTTACCGGTGTCGAAGGCTCCACAGTTCCGATCGACGAAACAGTGGAAGCGTTCCGCCGCATCGCCGACGGCGAATACGACCACGTACCTGAGCAGGCGTTCTTCAATATCGGCGGTATCGAAGATATTGAACGCGCATGGCACAAGATCCAGGCAGAGTCATGAAACTCCAAGTAGTTGCACGCGCCGGAGTCCTCTTTGAAGGAGAGGTCTCTGACGTTGTGGTGCCAGCTTTCCATGGCGAACTTGGCATTCTGCCACGGCGTTCACCGGTCATGTCGGTGGTGCGTCAGGGGAATGTGCGCTTTACGGAAAATGGTAAGAAGAAATCGGTTTCGGTGGGTGATGGTTTCTTGACCGTCGACCAGGACAACATCACGATCGTCGTGGAGAACTACGACGAGGATAGGGATCCGGACAACCCAACGAATCCTTCTGCCGCCATTCAGGAGTAGCCGTGTGGGACAACGTCGCGCGGATCATTGCGGCCATGGTGATTGTTGTCCTCATTGTTGGCGTCATTTTCCCGTTGCGCATCCGCTATCTTCTCAACCAGTTCGGCGCGCTTCAGATCGCCTTTCTACGCGATAGCGGAAAATGGCGTAATGGTATTGCTATCCTCGGTGACACCACGCTCGATCTGTATCCCACCCGGTCGATGTCCTGGAGGCCGAAGCATCGGGCTGTCCGTGACGAGATCAACTTTGACCTCAAGCCGATGCGCGACGGCGTCCAGATCGTGACAATCATTCTCCCCGGTGAACGCTGGCATATTGCGTCCAGCGCCGGGGAGATTTTTGCATTGCTCTCGTGGATTGATTCTGGTGCACCGGAGCCCGAGCCGACGATGACCTGATGCTCCTCTGCTAGGCTAGTGCGCGCCCTTGGGCACCGGCGGCACTGCCGTCGTCGTTCCTCATGCGACTCGACTTCACCGAAAGGACATCCGTGCGAATCGTTTTTGCCACCTGCGCAGTCGACTACTCAGGTCGGCTAGACGCTCATCTCGAACCCGCCAAGCGCGCGATCATGATCAAGGCAGATGGCGCGGTTCTGGTACATGCGGACGGTGGCTCCTACAAGCCGTTGAACTGGATGTCCCCGCCCTGCACCTTCCGTGTTGAGGATCCTACCGAGGACGAACGTGACGCTGGCATCACGGAAGTCTGGCGCGTCGATCATGACAAGACCGACGACGCACTCCTCATCCAGATCTATGAAATTCATGACGAGATGAGCATGGAGCTAGGTGAAGAGCCGGGCTTGCTTAAAGACGGCGTGGAGGACCACCTCCAAAAGTTGCTGGCCGAGCAGACCGATATTCTGGGCTCGGATGTTCGTCTTATAAGGCGTGAATATGCAACGGCGATCGGCCCGGTGGATCTGCTGGTCAAGGATCAGGAAGGGCATATCGCGGTGGAGGTCAAGCGCCGCGGCGAAATCGACGGCGTGGAGCAGCTTACCCGCTATCTGACCCTGCTCGAGCGTGATTCAACTCTCCGGCCGATCCGTGGCATTTTCGCGGCGCAGGAAATCCGACCGCAGGCTCGTGTGCTCGCAGAGGACCGTGGTATCGAATGCGTGGTACTTGACTACGACGCCATGCGCGGCGTGGACAACCCTGAGGATCGGCTGTTCTAATGGCTAGGCGCAGACGCCGGCACGGGCGTAAGCATATGGGCGAATACAAGCCCCTCGATGTTGATCGGATCATGTCTTATACGAGTTACCAGACGGCAGATAATGGCATGGAATTCAAGGTCCGTCAGGTGCGCTCGGGCCGTAAAGAATACGTGTGCCCTGCGTGCAATGGGCTGATCCTTGTGGGCGAGTCGCACGTCGTCGCCTGGACGGAAGATTCGTGGTTCGGCGCTGAGGCCGGGCAGGCCGCACGCAGGCACTGGCACACGAGCTGTTGGCGAGCAAAAGGGCACCTAGCGATAGGGTGGTAATGGTAGCGTTATGCCATGATCGCTTACCGTAGAACTGGCCCAGAATCAGACCTCCCTCTAGTCCTGCTTCATGCCCTTCCGTTGGATTCGAGCATGTGGGATACGGTTCGTGACGAAATACCGGACATTGATGTCCTGACTTTCGACGCACCCGGCTTCGGTGATTCACCGCGCGGTGAAGAGCTCAGCGACGGCGAACCGACTACCAAGACCTTCGTCAATGCAATCAAGGAAGCTCTCGATGAGCTTGGTATTAAGATGATCGCGCTTGGCGGGCTGTCGATGGGCGGTTCAGTCGCCGCCGACTTCACCCACGCCTACCCGGAAATGATTGCCGGACTCGCGCTCATGGATACGAATATTGATTCTGACGACGACGATCGCAAGGCGTTTCGCCGAGGCGTGGCTGAGATGGCTGATCGCGGCGAGGGCTACGATGCCGTTAAGGAGTGGACGACGACGATGGTCGGCCCTGACACCCCGCAGGAGATTCGCGATTCGCTCGACGAGCGCTTCAAGGCTCTGCCGAACGAAGGTCTCGCGTGGATTCAACGCGCGATGGCCAATCGCGAGGATCGCTCGGGCGCGGTTTCACTCGTGAGGGGACCGGTCTACTTCGTCCGTGGCACGGAGGATCCGACTGCCTCGTTGGAGTCATACATGAAGCTCGCGCTTCGCACCGACCAGCCTCGTATCAAGGAAATTCCGGGCGTTGGACACTTTGCTGCCGACGAGAAGCCCGTGGAACTTGCGAAAATTCTGCGCGATTTCTACAACCACGCAGCGCGCTGGGCGAAGACCCGCCACTGACGTTCCTGCGCCTGTCGGATTCTAGCCCTGACGGCCATGTGGGATCACCACGTGTCTGACTCTCACAAAACTCCAGAAGTTAAGTCATAAGTAGCAGGCCAAAACCTGGTTAAGGGTTCTGAGCACCCGCACATCTGTGTCCCTGTGCTGAGCAGAGTACTCGTCCTACTCCTGATGGTCCTTTGCCTGCTTGTCGTTTGCCGAGCCAACGATCTCATCGAGCACAATCGAATGCTTGGATGAGGTAAGCATCGAGCGCATGTCGTCCATGTAGGACTGGAGTGACTCGCGCTGTCCGCGCAGCGATTCCACATGGTCAGTGGCCGACTGACGTGCATCTTGCGCCTCTTGGTTGGCCTCGCTACGAATGCGGCTGGCTTCCTCTCGTGCATCTTGGACGATAGCGGCCGCTTCGTCGCGAGCCTCCTGCAGGATCGCTTCGGCGTCGTGATGCGAAGTGTTCGACAGTTCCTCGGCACGCTTAGTGGCCTCGACGAGGCGTGCTTCCGCGTCCTGAGCTTCGGCTTCCGCAGTCTTAATCATCTCATCGGCCCGAGCGCGCAGATCGGCGTCGCGTTCCGCCATCGTGCGGGCCGCCTCCTCCGACTTCGCGGCGATCTCATTTTCGGCCTCTGCGCGCATCCGGGTGACCTCATCTTCGGTCTGCGTGCGTAGCTGGGTGGCCGCCGTTTCGGCCTCGGTACGCAATTGGGTAGCCGCGGTTTCGGCATCGGAACGTAGTTTCATCGCCGCCTTTTCGGCGTCGTTCCTCATTTTTGTGGTTTCAGCCTGGACGTCGGAACGCAACTTCGTCATCTCAGACTCGACAGAGGCGCGAAGCTCGGCGGTCTCATGCTCGGCCTTCGAGCGGAGCGATGTGGACTCGGATTCAGCGAGCGAGCGTAGACGCTTGGCCTCGCGCTCAGCGGAGGAGACCATCTCTTCGGATGTGCGGCGGGTCGTCTCGGACAGGGCAGTAGCCTCGGACTCAGCTTCGGAGCGCATGGTGGTGGCCTCCTGCTCGGCGCGGGCAA
Organism: Trueperella sp.; assembly: GCA_043426715.1. Classification (GTDB taxonomy): domain Bacteria; phylum Actinomycetota; class Actinomycetes; order Actinomycetales; family Actinomycetaceae; genus Trueperella. The sequence goes on from JBHWRK010000029.1 coordinate 9,915, forward strand.
GGGTTTTCTGACTATCGGCCTCGGCGGAGGAACGGAGCTGGTCCGCGCGCGACTGAGCATCGGAGAGCAGGTTGGCAGCATCACGGCGGGCGCGCGTCATGAGATCCAAAGCCTGCTCCTCTGTGGAGCGCAAGAGGCGTTCCACGCGCGAACCGAGACCAGAATAGGACGGTCGCTCATTTTCTTCGAGCGCGATCTGCGCCTCCGACAGTTCGGCAGACAGTTGCAAAATCTGGGCGTCAAGGCGGGAGATGTGGTCGCGCGTTTGAGCCAGATTCGTCTCGAGTTGTGCAACGCGCTCGTCCACTTGCGCACGATCGTATCCTCGCATCACAACGGGGAATTGCTGTTCGCTCACTTGTTCTCCTTAAGAAGTTCTCGTCTTCTTTTAGCTTAGTGCTCTGTGAGGTCACGTCACTCACACTACGATGATCTTAAACCTAAAACACGATAGTGTTACACAATTGTTATAAATGCTTACTTAACCTCATAGAAGGATCTTGGAATGAAACGGATTGGCGGACTTCTTCTCGTCATTCTGGGCGTCGCTCTCGCCACGTTCGGCATAGTTCGTGGCACGACGAGCGAAGATACGGCGACGGTTGAGGTCGCCATCTCGGCCGACGACGCTCAGATGATGTATACCGCTCCGGGCGTCCTATCGCTTGTTAATGACACGGTTGACGTGACACTCACTGCTGATGAGGGTGAAATCCAGTGGGGCGTGGGCCCCACCTTGGATGTCGAGGAGTGC
>JBHWRK010000030.1:0-3708 GCA_043426715.1 Trueperella sp.
TGTCTTAAGAATCCCTCGCGGACGGACTTCGAGCGAGATCGAGCTCGCGTGTTGCACTCATCGGCCCTGCGCCGCCTTGCCGCTAAGACTCAAGTGATGGGTCCGGAATCTAATGACTTTATCCGCACGCGTCTCACCCACTCACTCGAGGTGGCCCAAATTGGCCGCTCTTTAGCCAAGAATCTTGGCGCGGATCAAGATCTAGTTGAAGGAGCGTGCCTCGCTCACGACATCGGACACCCACCGTTTGGGCACAATGGCGAAAAGGCGCTAGATGACATCGCTACATCTATCGGCGGGTTCGAGGGCAACGCGCAAACGTTGCGTATCTTGACGCGTCTCGAGCCGAAGAGATTTCACGACGACGGTCGGCCGGCGGGCTTGAACCTGACGCGAGCGATGATTGACGCGACGATTAAGTATCCGTGGGTGCAGGGCGAGGGACCGCTTGGGACTACATCGCGAAAGTTTGGATCGTATGAGTCAGATGTACCTGCTTTCGAGTGGGTACGCGAGGGTGTGAATGAGCCTGTGCAGTGTGTTGAGGCTCAGATCATGGACCTGTCAGACGATATCGCCTATTCGATCCACGATATTGAGGATGCGATTGTTCGTGGGTACCTCGTGCCGTACCAGTTTCGCGCCGATCGTGATCGGCAACTCGACGCGGTGGTTGCCTCTACTCTCGAATGGTATGGCGATGAAGTGAGCGCCGACGAGCTTGCTGACGCCGCACACCGCCTCTTTGCGATGCGGTCGTGGCCAGAAGATTATGAGGGAACCCTTCGCGATCTTGCCCAGCTCAAGGATCTCACCTCAGACCTCATAGGTCGATTTGTCTCATCGATCTGCGCTGCGAGTCTTGTGGCCAGTGGAGGAGAGCCAATGGTGCGGTACAACGCGTCCGTGACGATACCGTCAAAGACACTCGCGGAAATTACCTTCCTAAAGGGCCTAGCTGTTCACTTCGTCATGGCGCCACGCGAGACCGAACCCATTTATTACGAGGAACGAACCCTCATCATGGATCTTGCCGATGCAATCTTCGAAGCACCACTGGATCGACTTGAGCGTCATTTCATCCGCATGTGGAACGAAGCGGAAGATGAAGACAGCCGGCTACGCGTCGTCGTCGATCAAATTGCGTCGCTCACTGATCAATCAGCGCGCTTGTGGCACGCACAATACTGCGGCATGCTTCGCCACTAAGGAGAAGCGTGCAGGGCGTATCCAAGCCGGGAGTGCCTATGGTTTATCTTCTGCCACTGATGCCCTGAGGCGCTACGATTAGGGCGTGGCAGGCCTGATTAAGAAACAAAGTATTGAAGACGTACGTGACCGTGCGCGCATTGAAGATGTTGTCAGCCAATACGTGACACTCAAGCCCGCAGGCGTCGGTTCTTTGAAGGGCCTTTGTCCGTTCCATGATGAGAAGACGCCGTCATTTAACGTGCGTACTCACGTGGGCCGCTACCACTGCTTTGGGTGTGGTGAGGGTGGCGATGTCATCTCATTCATCATAAACATCGAACACATCTCGTTTGTTGAAGCCGTCGAATTTTTGGCAGAGAAGGTGGGGGTCGCACTCCAATACGAAGAGGGAGGCAAGCCGGCTGACCACGGCCCGCGCGACGTGACCCGCTCGCGGCTGATCGACGCCCACCGCGTGGCCGAAGAGTTTTACGTCAAGCAACTCGCTACGCCCGAGGCATCCGAGGCGCGCAAGATGCTCGATGATCGCGGGTTCGATGCCGACGCGATCGCGCACTTCCGCGTGGGCTATTCACCCAACTCATGGGACGCGATCCTCAAGGAACTGCGCCGCAACGGATTCACCGAAAAGGAGATCAGCGCCTCCGGTCTTGTGACACAAGGCTCCCGCGGGGTGTATGACCGCTTCCGTGGCAGGGTCATGTGGCCGATCAGCTCGATCACCGGCGACACAATAGGTTTTGGCGCCCGCATACTTGGCGACGGCGATGGACCCAAGTATCTGAACACCCCTGAGACGATGATCTACAAGAAGTCTCAGGTGCTCTACGGCCTAGATCTTGCCAAACGAGATATTGCTCGAGACCGGCGCATCGTCGTCGTTGAAGGATATACCGACGTCATGGCCGCGCACCTCGCCGGTGTGCCACACGCAGTGGCTACCTGTGGAACCGCCTTCGGCGAAGATCACGTGAAAATCGTGCGCCGCTTGCTCGGGGATTCGGCGAACCCTGCAGCGGGCGTTATCTTCGCCGACGGCAAGGCCTTTGGCGGTGAAGTCATCTTCACGTTCGACGGTGATGAAGCCGGCAAGAAAGCCGCTTTGCGTGCCTTCAAAGAAGATCAGAGTTTCGGTGCCCAGACCTTTGTAGCGATTTCACCCAACGGACTTGATCCGTGCGATGTGCGCCTCGCCTATGGCGATGAGGAAGTCAGGAAGATGATCGACGGGCGCGAACCCCTGTTCGCCTTCGTCATTAAGTCGATTCTCGAAGGCGCGCCCTTAGATACCGCGGAAGGGCGGACGGCTGGCCTCCGCGCAGCAGCGCCAGTGATCGCCTCGATTCGCGATCGGGTGTTGCGGGCTGAATATGTGCGTGAACTTGCGGGTTGGCTCGGGATGGACGAGCGAATGGTTTATCAAATCGTCTCCCAATCCTCGCGTGCACCGCAGCAAATCGAATGGGCTGACGGCACGCCGGTCGAGGAGACGCGATCAGCGAGTCCGCTACCACCGCGAGCAGCCATCAAGGATCCGATCGCGCGTGTCGAGCGCCAAGCACTTGAAGTCATGCTCCAACTGCCGGGTTTAGCGCGTGCGGCCAATGCGCAAGAACTCCCTGGGCAAAGTTTCAGTGTGCCCACCCACCAAGCTGTCCACGATGCCATCCGTGCTGCGGGCGGGGTTATGATTTACGAGCATCGGCGAGAACAGCTTAAAGCGGACGGACACACCGAGGATCTCGAAGCGAAAGCGACCGCCTGGTATGTGGAGCAAGTGCTCGAGCAGGCGGACGGCGTCGTCGCTCAAGCGGTGACCCAATTGGCTGTTGAGCCGCTCCCGGAAGTGAAGTCTGATCGGCAGTGGCCGTACGTGCGTGGGATTATGATGTCACTCATCAGACAGGGGATCACCCGCCAGATCGCGGAAGTGCGCGGGCGCGTGCAGAGAGCCGCCGAGGGATCCGAGGAACAGACCATGCTGTTTGAACGCCTAGTTGAACTCGAAACCCAGCGACGGCTCTTTGACGAAACGGATACCTAAGAGTTAGGCCTCGTAGCTCTCGAGAAGATCTTCGACCTTCTTCACCATAGTGGATACATCCTCACCATTTTCAGCCGCGAGGCCAATGAGGAACAGTGTCATGGGTGCTCCGGGACGCGAGGGACCATGGGCAATTTTCGCAGTGAGGTTCAGCAACTCGTCGCGATTGCCTTTGAACGGGTTGTGATCGAGGCCGAGTTCGTCAGCGACGGCGTCGAGCCACCGTCCCATAATTTCCATCTTCTTTGCTTCATCAGTCATGCTTACTCCTTCTGTTGAGTGGGATGGCTAAAAGGTTGGTTGTCGGACACCGGAGTGTCCGGTGGGGGTTGTGACCCGGGCGTGCCAGCTGGAGCACTCGGTGTAGTGCCTGGAGAGGCCGACGTTGCCCCGTGCTGGGTGGGAAGTCCACCAGGTGCTGGAGGTGGAGCCGGCGTGTGCGGAAGTTGAGT
>JBHWRK010000031.1:0-23174 GCA_043426715.1 Trueperella sp.
TCGGCCCTCTTGCCACGCCCAGTGTTCTATTGTCCAAAGACGCAGTTTCATGTCTTCACCGGTGCCGTGCTAATCTTTTTTGCATGATCATCACGCATCTGTAGAGGGCACCGCCGACGTGCGGTTATACCCAACCGTTCGACCCTTGGTTCCGTGCGCATGAGGCGCCGGTGTGTACGACTTGAAAGTTTGAAGATGCGATTACCCTTTACGTCACCACGCGAGCGCGACCGTGCGCGTTCACGGGGCGAACTCACGCGCACCGCCGAGCGCGGCGACCGCTCAATCAATCAACGTCCCTTCGAGGTGGGACCGCAGCCATCTCGCTGGCCGGCCGAGATGAGCGTGGACTCCGTTCGCGACATGGACCCCACGAATATTCTTCGGTCCTCGATCACGAGCAACATTGGCATTATTGCTGTTTCGCTTATCTTTGAAATCGCGGCATTCTCAGGCACCCTGCTCATTTCATGGGCACTCGGCATCGCTCTCGATTCTGGGCTCGAGAAGGGGCTGACCGCTGCTCTTATCCCAGGGACTCTGCTTCTCATCGCGACCATCGGCTTCCGAGGGTTTGGCGCGATTGGCGAGCCGATCCTCATCGTCGTCTTCATGCGAGCATCCATTGGCTGGGTCAAGGCCATGATCAAAGGAATCGTGGGAGTGCGAGGCGGCGGCCGTCACGCTATTCCGTCCGGTGAAATCGTCGCGGCAGCAACCACGGACAACATGAAGATCGGCATGTTCCTCAACATGATTCCCTCGGGCATCGCTTCCCTTCTTGCGTTCGCGCTGTCGGTTGTGCTCATGGTGTCAATCTCTGTACCTCTCGGTCTCTTTGTCGCGATTGGCCTGCCAGTCACAGTTGGCCTCATGACCTTCCTTATCAAGCCTCTTCAAAAGCGTCTCGATGCCCAGCGCGAAGAGCGCGGCAAACTGACCACGCTCGCCTCTGATGCTGTGGTCGGCCTGCGCGTCCTGCGCGGAGTTGGCGGTGAAGAAACCTATGTTAAGCGGTACGCGGAGCAATCAGACAAGGTTCGAGACACCGGCATTAAAGTTGCCGGTCTTCAAGCGCTCCTCAACGGCCTCTCGATGGCGGTGCCGGGCGTCTTCACCGCGGTCGTCATCGGTGGTGGCCTGTGGGAGGTCTACAACGGTCTGATGTCATACGGCGAACTCGTGTCGTTCTACGGCTACACGTCCTACATGGCGATCCCGATCTTCCAAGCCACCCGTTTCTTGCACACGTATTCGGACGCGAAAGTGGGCGCCGAGCGTATCGGCAAGGTTATGGCCATCGAGCCATTGACGGGCGACGACCTCGTTGACGACGACGTCACCCGGCATGTTCCGCGCCACGCCGATGCCTCTGCGGACGGCCGTATCACGGCAGGACGGCAGCCACATTTCGATTGGGCGTCCGCTTATCTGCGTGATGAGATGTCCGGCGTGGAGATCCGCCCCGCGACGCATACCGCGATCGTGGCGGCCGACCCCGACGTCAGTGCGGCACTTGCCGAACGTTTGGCGCGGACGAACGATGACGACGCGGTGACGGTGCGCTGGGATTACACCGCACACGGAGTCCCCATCCCGCAAGATCTCGCACGCATTCCCTTAACCGCGTTCCCTCTCGCCGAGGTGCGCAAAGGCATCGTCCTTTCTGATGCGATCGCTCAACTGTTCCAGGGACGTCTGCGTTCGAATCTCGAAGCCAACAACGCCGCGTGGCCATTGCCCCGGGACCTCGCCCGCCAGATGGCAGACACCGGTGACGGTTCGGGCGTTGCCAACCGGGACCATAAGGACAATCCGGTGGCCATATCGGACAATGATCTGCTCCTTACCATGATTACCGCCGATGGAACCGACATCGTCCAGAGTCTTGACGACGGCCTCGATGGATACGTCGCCGAACGCGGGCGATCGCTCTCGGGCGGACAGCGTCAGCGTGTGGCCCTCGCTCGAGCAGTACTCACGAACGCGCCTGTGCTCCTGCTCGTCGAACCGACCTCCGCCGTCGACTCCCACACGGAATCCCGTATCGCATCTCGCTTACGTGCCGAACGCGCGGGCCGCACGACGGTCGTCGTCAGCGCTTCACCCATCGTGCTCGGCGAAGCGGATGATGTCATCTTGCTCGGCGAGGATGGCACTGAACTTGCCCGCGGAACACACGCCGAGTTGTTGGCCGATTCGCGCTATCACTCTGTCGTACACCGGGAGGTAGGTGATCAGGCATGAAGTTACCGATCGCAACAAACCGCACGGTTCTTACGAAAGTTGCCGAGCTGTTCCGCCAATACAAGGCCGAATTCACGCTCGTGATCGCCGTCCAGCTCGTGGTAGCGGTGGCAGCAGTGGTCACGCCGTGGGTGATCGGCAGGGCCATCGACGCCGTCGGAACGGGTACCACTCCGGCCACGATTCGGACTTTCATTCGGATCATCATCGTCACGGTGATCATCCAATTCATCTCGTCGTTCTACGCTGACTACCGAAGCCGCGTGCTCGGGCAGAAGGTGTTCAACGTGCTGCGCATTCAGCTGGTCGAATCGGTCATGCACCTGCCGTTATCAGTGGTCGAGGCGGCGGGCACAGGTGACCTTCTTGGGCGCACGACCTCCGACGTCAACCGCGTGGAGTTCATGGTCCGCCAAGGGATTTCGCGCATCATGGTGCTCGGGTTCCAAGTTCTCACAACGGTTGTTGCCGCGATGTTGATCGAGTGGAAGATCGGCTTTGTGGTTGTACTGTCCTTCGTGCCGTTGTTCTTCATTATCCGCAGGTACCTACGGCGGACGATCGCGGCATATCTGGCAGCATCGGCACTCAGGGCCGAGCTCTCCGGAGACATCACTGAAACCGTCGAACAGTCCGCCACGGTAGATTCACTCGCGATGAGTGAGGTTCGCACCCGACGAACGTCGGTGCTCTTGCGCGAAATGTGGAACAACGAGCGGTATTCGGCGCTCATGCGCACGTTCTTCTCGGCCAGCATGGTGGTTGCTCTTTTCTCGCCGATCGTCATTGCGGTGGTGTGGGGAGCATGGCTCGTCGGCCAGGGTTGGGCAACTATCGGCGCGGTGACCGCTGTGGCGATGTACGCGATGCAGCTTCGTTGGCCACTTGATGAACTTGGCTGGTGGATTGATGAACTCCAGTTCGCCGCCGTTGCACTGGCGAGGATCTTCGGTGTGGCGGATGTGCCCTCGGACCGACAGATTGACGACGCCGTTCCCACCAGTGATGACATCGAGGTCCGCGACGTGACATTCAGCTACCGTGAGGGAGCTCCCGTGTTGCGGGACGTCGACCTCACTGTGCATTCGGGGGAGAGGCTCGCGATCGTTGGGCCGTCCGGCGCGGGCAAGTCCACACTCGGACGACTCATCGCGGGCGTCAACCCGCCGGATGAGGGATCGATACGTGTGGGAGGCGTTGAGGTGACGCGCCTGAGGGAGGATTTGCTCCACCAGACGGTTGCGCTCGTGACTCAAGAAAATCACGTGTTCGTGGGAACCGTGGCAGACAATCTTCGGTTCGCAAAGGCAGATGCCTCGGATGATGACCTGCTTGATGCGCTGCGCACAGTCGATGCCATGTGGGTTGAACGCCTGCCCGAGGGACTCGAGACCAAGATTGGTTCGGGCGCACGTGAGCTGGCGCCGTCACAGGCGCAGCAGCTGGCGTTGGCACGCATCGTCTTGCTTGATCCCGCAGTGCTCATTTTGGATGAGGCCACCTCGTTGCTCGATCCCACGGCTGCACGCTCGGCGGAACAGGCGCTTTCGCGGGTGCTTGCCGGACGGACTGTTATTTCGATTGCGCACCGGTTGTACACTGCCTACGACGCCGACCGCGTCGCTGTGATGACCGACGGCGAAGTGGCCGAACTCGGCTCCCACGACGAGCTGGTGGCGCTCGGCGGCGAGTACGCATCGCTCTGGGAAGCTTGGCAACATGACTAGGTTGCTTTCGCACGGACGAGTGGTTGGTTAGCTAGGCGTTGATGATTGACCGGCGGCGGTCCCTCGTCATTTGCAGAGGCGTGTTGGAAACGGTTTCGCAGTCCCGGTGACGACCATGGGGCACAGTCCATACGTGGATGCCCGGGCCAGATTGATCCAGCCGGTTTCGGGTCTCATGTCCAACCCGGTAAAACTCACGCCGATAACCAACGCACGATCGCCGGTCTGGCCACGCCGCCTAGTTATTCACAAACATCAGCACCGTGAGTACAAACAACGCGCCGACCACCGCAATTGGCAACGGCTGAAGCTTCGTTACCGCGGTGGGCGGCCAATGCTCCTGCGACTGCTGCGCCAGGTCCGCGCGCAATCGCGAGTTTCGTTTAATCTCTCCGGAACGCAACGTCAGTAGATCCGCCACAAATTTCACTGTCACAAACCGGCTCTCTTTCCCGTCACTGCGCCAACGCACGTCCTCCGGATTATCGGGTAGCTTCTTGCGGTCGCGCCACGAGTTCGAGAATAGGCCCTGGTTTGACGGTACGCCCCATACACTCATCTTCTTCGATTGTTCGCGCGAATAGATGTAGAGCCCCCACCGGTTTTCGGCCAGATAAAAGTCCGACCACGGCACCAGGTGCTCCCGCACGATATTCACTATTCGAACGCCACCTGGACCTACCTCGATGCGCGGATTCCAAAACACGGCCCAGCCGATCGCGGCAACTAGGAGCGACACCGGCGTCGCCCACAGTAATTCACTTACACCGCCGTTGAGCACGGACGCCAGCAGCGTTACCGCCGCCAACCCCCACAGCAGGTAGGCAAAAATACGAGTCGACTTAGCGCGCATGACAAGGATCATGGCTGTATTGTCTCAGGATTCACGGGCACGACGAAACTATCGCCGCCTGCGCCCACATTTTTTAACGACGACGTACCGTGGCCTCCAGCATCACCCGCGCGAGCTCCCACGCGGCGTGCGCAGACGAAACCTGTGTGCGCCGGGCCCCAGCTATCGAAACATGTGTCGCTGAACGGGATCGCCACCCGCCATTCAATTCCGACGCCAACGAATATGTACGTTCGCTCGCATTTTTGCTAAGACCTATTGCATACGAACACTGCACGTCTAGGATGAATTGCTGGCTAGCGCCCGAGGCCATCCTGGCTGACTCGATGCGCTCCGCACTGATCTCGAAGGAACCACATGACAACTGTCCGCCATGACTTGCGAAACGTCGCCATCGTCGCCCACGTCGACCACGGGAAGACCACCCTCGTGGACGCCATGCTCTGGCAGGGCAACGTGTTCGATTCGCACGCGACCGTGGAGAAAACTGGTGAGCGAGTCATGGACTCCGGCGACATAGAACGCGAAAAGGGAATCACGATCCTCGCGAAAAACACGGCTATCTCATACGCAGGTCCATCTGCCGCCGACTTTAACGCACCCGACGGCGTCACTATCAACGTTATCGACACCCCGGGCCACTCCGACTTCTCCGGCGAGGTAGAACGCGGTCTTTCGATGGTCGACGGCGTCGTCCTCCTCGTGGATTCCGCCGAAGGCCCGCTCCCACAAACCCGCTTCGTTCTACGTAAAGCGCTCGAAGCTGGCCTGCCTGTCATCCCGGTTATCAACAAAGTCGATCGCCCCGACGCCAGAATCTCCGCCGTCGTCGACGAAACATTGGAACTGTTGCTCTCGCTTGCGTCGGACATCGAGATCGACGACGAGCACGACGTCGACCTCGAAGCGCTTCTCGACATCCCAGTGATCTTCGCGTCGGCAAAGGCGGGGCGCGCCTCGCTTGATCAGCCTGTTGACGGTGAACTTCCTGAATCACCGAACCTTGAACCGCTCTTCCGCGCGATCCTCGAGTACATCCCTGCACCCACGTACGACCCAGATGCGCCGTTGGTTGCGCAGGTGACGAATCTCGATGCTTCCCCATTTCTCGGCCGCCTCGCGCTCGTTCGCGTATTTTCTGGCGAGCTCAGGAAAGGCGCGTGGGTCGGACTCACCGCAGGACCCGGCTCACAAATCGAGCGCGTCCACATCTCCGAACTCCTGCGCACGAAAGGTCTCGATCGCAGCTCCGAGCAGTCGGCTGGTCCCGGCGACATCGTCGCCGTCGCGGGCATTGCGAACATTACAATCGGCGAGACGCTTGTGGATCTTGACAACCCGCAGCCGCGCCCACCGATCCATATCGACGATCCCGCCATCTCCATGACAATCGGCACAAACACCTCGCCGCTCGCCGGCAAGGGCGGGAAAGGCCACAAACTCACGGCCCGCCAGATCAAGGACCGCCTCGCCCAAGAGCTCGTCGGCAACGTCTCGATCCGCGTGCTTCCCACTGATCGGCCTGACACATGGGAGGTTCAGGACCGCGGCGAACTTGCGCTCGCGGTCCTGGTTGAAACGATGCGCCGCGAAGGGTTCGAACTCACCGTTGGCAAGCCACAGGCTGTACGGCGGGTGATAGACGGAGTCGTTCATGAGCCGTGGGAGCGCGCTACGATCGATGTACCCGAAGAGTATCTGGGCGCCGTCACACAACTCATGGCCGCCCGCCGAGGCCACCTCGAAACCATGTCGAACCGAGGGACTGGCTGGGTCCGCATGGAATTCTTCGTCCCTGCGCGCGGACTCATTGGTTTCCGAACAAATTTCTTGACATTGACGCGTGGTACCGGCATTGTGGCGTCGATCGCTGACGGGTACAAGCCGTGGGCGGGGGAGATCCAGTCGCGCCAATCGGGCTCCCTCGTATCTGACCGACAGGGTCAGGTGACTGCCTTTTCGTTGCAGCGCCTTGAAGATCGCGGAACCTTCTTTGTGGACCCGGGCGAGGAGGTCTACGAGGGGCAGGTGGTCGGGGAGAATCCGCGCAACGAGGACATGGACGTGAACCTCGTGCGTGCCAAAGAAATGACGAACATGCGAGCCGCCTCGGCAGACGTGTTTGAAACCCTTCAGGCCCGCCGCAAGATGACGCTCGAAGAGTCCATCGAGTTCGCCTCCGACGACGAGTGCATAGAAGTTACACCTGAGGCCGTGCGCATCCGCAAGGTCACGCTCAACTCCGTCGACCGTGCCCGCGAGGCTGCCCGTCGTAAGCGCGCAGCTCAGGCATAGTAACAGCGCGGTCTGCAACCTGCGATATCAGTGCGGTAGATGACGGCAGGAATCCCGTGCCGGCCGACGTGTTCGCATCAACGCGCTCGTGACCGCTACACTCATGCGCATGAGTGCTCGTCATGTTGGAGCAGGTTTTCTGGCTGGTGCGGTGTCCGGCCTGCTTGGTGTTGTCGTTTATCCTGGTCCGCTTGACATGCCGATTGTGGGCCTCGTGCTCGCCACCGCGATCGTTGCGAGCGGCGCATGGGCGATGTGGGAGTGGCGCACGTTGACAGCGTGGGTGCCCTACACAATTGGCGTTTTACTGACGACCGTGTCGGTCATGTACTTTCCCCCCGCTGACGATTCTTTAACGGCCGCCGAGCCGATCTACAGCAATATCTGGGTGGTTCTTTCCGCAATTGCTGCAGTGGTGCCCGCGGTCCTCGCGATGCGTGTGGATCGCAGGCGCACAAACAGGCACACGCGCTCCGTCGAAAACTCTTAGTGAGCGAAATCGTCACGAATCGCACACCAAAGAAATTGGTGATATTGGCGGCGAATCCGCCAACTTTCGGACGTCATAGGTAATATTTGGGTGGAACCGTTCAAGGAGATCAGACGTGGCCGATAAGCCAAATGAGGACGACAACCTGCTCGACGCTTGGCGTAGGCGCCTAGGCGAGGACGAGGATCACGCACCCGTGTCCGACACGGCAGGAAACCAGCACGCATCCGACACACAGGACCACGCATCCGACCCACAGGACACTGCCGAGTGGGCCGGCGATTCGAAGATCCAAGACGCTCCACGTGGAGATGCTCTCGAGGACGACCCCGAGGCCACAGCCACGTGGAATCCGGACGAGACGGCCGTGTGGAACGATGAGGTACTGGCGGCCGACGAAACAACGGTGTCGAAGGACAACGGCGGTGTGCCCGGTGATGAACAGCCGGCTGATGATGCCTCATCTGACGAAGCCCCAACGGATGACGTCTCGAATGAGACCGTCGCATTTGACGGCGTCGCGCAGGCGGGAGAAGGCGGCCCACAGACGGACGAAACCCAAGCGTTCGGTGCTCAGGACGCATCAATCACCCTCGCGGATGCCACCGAGGTCCAGCCGGCACTTCAGTCGGCGCCGCCAGCGTACATCCCCGAGTCTGATCGCTACCACGAAGAAGTGAGTGAGGGTGAACCCGCGAAGACGAAGCGCCGCTGGCCATGGGTGATCGTCGCTCTCATTGTGCTTTTGCTGGGAGGCTACGTTGGCGCTGCCTACGCTCTGCAGGATCGGATCCCAAGTGGTCTGACCGTCTCGGGAGTTCCCGTTGGTGGCTTGGATAAGGCAGACGCGTACGAGGCTGTCGAGACTGGCCTCGCACCGCAGATGCAGAACCCGCGCACCGTCACTGTTCCTGAGGTCGATGTCTCTGAACAGGTCAGCCCGGGAGCGATTGATCTTGCCGTGGACCTTGAGAAAACATTTGATGGTCTCACTGGCTTTTCCTTGCATCCGATGAAGATGTGGGCCCAGATCACGGGCGGGGCGAACGTTGACGCCGTCCTGAGCTATGACGATGCGGGTCTCACCAGCGAGGTCGACCGTCTTGCTGAAGCATTTGCCCAAGAACCGTCGGACGCTACGCTCACCATTGCTGACGCGAACGTGACCATCCAGCCGGCGGAGGATGGACTCAACATCGTCAAGGAAGATTCGAAGGCGACAATCATTGACGAATGGCTGGCGGGCGATGCGCCCATCCAGCTCGGCACGGAGGCTGTCGATCCGGCCATCAGCACGGAGGAACTCGAAACCTTCGTAGCGGAGACAATCGAGCCCCTTCTGTCCGACCCGATTTCGATCACCATTAAGGATGTCATGGTCGAGCTCCAGCCTGAGCAGACCGGATCACTCCTGTCGTTTACTAACGAGGGTGGCAAGCTCGAGCTCAGTGTCGATCAGGAAGGTCTTGAAGGCGTCGTCGAAGAACGTGCCGGCGAGGTGCTCGGCACGGCAAAGGATGCGACGATCAAGATCGTTGACGGGGCGCCCGTCCTCACGCCGTCTGAAGACGGCGAGTCGATCGATATCGAACAAATCTCCACTGCGCTCCTCGATATTGCGGGCGGAACCGACCGCACCGTCGTCGCTGAGATCACCACGCAAGAACCAGAGTTCACCACAGAAGAAGCGGAGAAGATGGGAATCAAGGAGGTAGTCTCGTCGATTTCCACTCCGCTGACCGCCGATTCGGTCCGCACCACAAACCTTGTTGTCGGTTCGAAAAAGGTTTCGAACATTTTGATCAAGCCAGGCGAGCGTTTCAACCTTGGTGAGACACTCGGCCCCGTGGATGCCGAACATGGTTTCGTCTCCTCGGGTGTTGTGACGAACGGGTTCAACTCCACTGCGATGGGTGGCGGCCTGTCACAGCTATCCACGAACACGTTTAATGTGGGATACCGTGCCGGCATGATTGACGTCTACCATCAGCCGCATTCGAAGTACTTCTCCCGTTATCCGGCCGGACTTGAGGCCACAATTTGGGGCGATCAGGTCCCAATGATCTGGGAGAACAATACGCCATATGGCGCCATGATCGAATCTTGGGTGGCGGACGGCCAAGTCCACACCCGCCTGTGGTCCACGAAGTACTGGGACGTCGATGTGTGGCAGGGCGAGCGATTCGCCTTCCGTCAGCCGGAAAGCCGTGTGAACCGTGCCGCCGATTGCGAACCACAAGGTGCAGGTGCGTCCGGTTTCTCCATCACGGTTGGGCGCACAGTCTCCCTTAATGGGGAGGTTCACGACACCGACCAGTACACTTGGACATACGAACCCGTCCACGCCGTGACGTGCGGATAAGCCTCTGGCTTTGTACTAGATTTATTCGTGAAAAAGGTTAAGACTGGTTCCATCGAACCAACGAAACGAGGTTAAGCGTGACGTACATTATCGCCCTACCGTGTGTTGACCTAAAGGATGCCGCCTGCGTCGACGAATGCCCGGTGGATTGTATCTACGAAGGTGAACGCATGCTCTACATCCACCCCGATGAGTGCGTGGATTGCGGTGCCTGTGAGCCGGTGTGCCCGGTCGAGGCCATCTACTATGAGGACGACACCCCAGAAGAGTGGTCCGAATTCTACAAGGCGAACGTCGAATTTTTCGACGACATCGGATCTCCCGGCGGTGCCGCCAAGATGGGTCCGATTGCGAAGGACCACCCAATTGTGGCCGCACTTCCAGAAGGCGTGAACGACTAGCCGTGGCTTTCCACACTGACTCACTGCCCGATTTCCCGTGGGACACTCTCGTCCCAGCCCGAAATCGGGCAGCGCAGTTTGAGGGCGGCGTATGCGACCTGACGATTGGCACGCCCGTCGATGACACTCCAGTTATCGTGCAGGAAGCGCTTGCCAACTCCTCTAACGCCCACGGATATCCGACGGTCGTGGGAACGACGGAGCTTCAAGGTGCGATCCGTGACTGGATGGAGCGTCGCCGAGGGGTTACCTCGGACGTGGCCGTTTTGCCCACGATCGGTTCGAAAGAAATGGTCGGCTTACTTCCATCTCTTATCGGCCTTGGAGCCGGTTCTCGGATCGGTTTTCCTAACGTGGCGTATCCAACGTATGACGTCGGAGCTCGGCTCGCTGGTGCAGAGCCAGTTCCGATTGACACCGATGCCAACCCATCAACGTGGCCCACAAACCTCGACATGGTCTGGATCAATTCACCCGGCAACCCAAACGGCCACGTTCTCGGACGCGAGCAGTTGCGAGCCATCGTGGCATGGTCACGTAAACATGACGTCGTCATCGCATCCGACGAATGCTACGCCGAACTGTGCTGGGAGGGTAGCGAATCCCCATCGTTGATCGCTGACGCCGTATGCGACGGCAACATCCGAGGTCTTCTCATGGTGTATTCCATGTCGAAGCAATCCAACATGGCCGGCTACCGCGCCTCCTGGCTCGCCGGCGATCCGAAGATCATTACGCCGATGATCGAACTGCGCAAGCACCTTGGCTTCATGATGCCAAGTTCCGTTCAACACGCCATGACCGTGGCGCTCGGCGACGACGAACACGTGGCCGGCCAGCGTGAGATCTACAAAGCTCGCCGCGCCGAACTTCTCGACGCGCTCGACTCCGCAGGTCTCACCAACGATCCCAACTCCGTGGCTGGGCTGTACCTGTGGGCGAAGGCCGATGGGTCGTCGTCGTGGGATATCGTCAATGCCTGTTCGGAACTGGGGATTGTCGTGGCTCCCGGAACCTTTTACGGGGAAGCTGGCGGCGGATATGTCCGAATGTCGCTCACGGCGCCAGACGCCATCATCGACGAGGCGTCCGAACGTTTGGCACGTCTCCCAGACGTTCTGAAAAGAATCTCAAACTAGATATCTTGACCTTAAGAGAGTTATCCTGAAGCAAAGTCAGGTAGTGTGACTCGTGTTGCACCTTATCCCGCCCGTGGGCAGACTTCGCAAAGGAGACTCGATGTCTAGTAATGCGCGCTTGATCGTTGACGACAAGGAGCTGGAGCTCACTCGCGTAAGTGCCGTCGAAGGTAATGACGGCTTCATGATCAATCAGATGCTGGGAGAAACCGGCGCCACCACACTTGATCCGGGTTTTACGAATACAGCATCGTGTGAATCCGAGATCACCTACATTGACGGTGGCGCGGGAATTCTGCGTTACCGCGGTTACCCTATCGAAGAGCTTGCAGAGAAGGCCTCTTTCCTTGAAACCGCCTATCTACTGATTTACGGCGAGCTACCGGATGCTGCCTCGCTCGCATCGTTTACCCGCCGCATCAAGAGGCATACACTGCTTCACGAAGATTTCCGTAGCTTCTTTACAGCGTTCCCGTCATCCGGCCACCCGATGTCGATTCTTCAAGCCGGCATCGCTGGTCTAGGAACTTATTATGAGGACACGCTCGATCCGCTCGATGCCGAACAGCGTGACCTCGCCTCGGTGATCCTCATGGCCAAGGTTCCCACGATGATTGCATTCATTTCGAAGCGTGCAACGGGTCTGCCGCTGCTGTATCCGGATGAGTCGAAGTCGTACACGGAGGATTTCCTGCGCATGACATTCGGACTTCCGTACCAGACGCACGACGTGGATCCCACGATCGTCAACGCACTGGATAAGCTCCTTCTTCTGCATGCTGATCACGAGCAAAACTGCTCCACCTCGACAGTTCGCCTCGTTGGTTCGTCGCAGGCGTCGATCTACGCATCGGTTGCCGCAGGCGTTGGCGCTCTGTCTGGTCCGCTTCACGGCGGTGCCAATGAAGCCGTGCTCGTTATGCTCGACAACCTGCGTGATTCCGGAACGCAGATCAAGGACTTCGTCCAGCAGGTCAAAGACAAGAAGAACAACGTCAAGCTCATGGGCTTCGGGCACCGTGTCTACAAGTCCTACGACCCGCGCGCGAAGGTCGTCAAGGGCCTCGCTGACGACATTCTCGGCCACCTCAAGGGTGATACCGAACTGTTCGATATGGCGATGGAGCTCGAACAGGCCGCTCTCGAAGACGACTACTTCGTGGAACGTAACCTCTACCCGAACGTCGATTTTTACACCGGCCTGTTGTACAAGGCTATGGGATTCCCTACGAAGATGTTCACGCCGTTGTTCGCGCTCGGCCGCCTGCCTGGCTGGATCGCACAGTACCGCGAGCTCGTCCTCGACCCAGCCCAGAAGATCGGCCGCCCGCGCCAGGTCTACGTCGGTGAGGGGCAACGTGAGTGGATCCCGATGTCTGAGCGTGTGAAGCACAACCGCACGTTCGAAGAGGATCTCGACTTCATCGTGTAGCCGTTACATGTGAGACAACGTGTGGCCCGAGCTCGCGCTCGGGCCACAGGTGTCTGCGGCGCCCAAAGTTAAAGGTCTAACAAGCATCGGCTTTATGCGTTCATATAACCGCGGAAAGCGATCGTCTCCTAGAACTGTGTTGGTCAACGACGACGGTCGGGAGGCTACACAAACAGGGCCAGTTAGTCGATGAACGCAAGAAGCTCGGGAAGTGCGGCTCGGAATTGTGGCATGAGGTCGAGGTTGGCGATTTGGCTCACGGGCACCCAGCGCAAGTCCTCTGATTCGCGATTGGCCACGAGCTCAACGCCAGGGTCCTCGACCTGTGCGACGAAGGTCGTGTACGACCAATCGGGATGCTCCAGTATGTGCGAACCGTTCGGATCGTGTAGGGAGTCGAATCCCGATTCTTCCGCAAACTCGCGCACGGCACCTTCCCACACGGTTTCCCCACGGTTGATGGCCCCGCCTGGGACCGCCCACGTTCCGCCCTCATGTGACCACGAGACGCGTAATTGCATGAGCACTTCCGGTTCAGGGCGTCCTGCCTCAGGTGGTCTCCATGCCATCACCCCAGCGGCACCCAGCAGGCCCCAATGTTTATTGCCGCACGCGCACTCGACGAATGCCTCGCCACGCGCCCTGCGCTCGGCGCGCCGGAGCTCGCGTTCGGCGAGCTCCTCCGGTGTCAGCTCACTGTCGGGGATCGTGCGGTCGCGTGCGCGACTATATCTTTCGTTTCTATCGCGCATCCCAAAACTCCGTGATTGAGTGGCCGAGATCGGAGAGGAGGTGGCGAAGAAGTGGCAATGAAATTCCGACCACCCCGTGATGATCGCCTTCGATCTTTTCCACGAAAGGACCGCCGTAGCCATCAATCGTGAACGATCCGGCCACCACCAAGGGTTCTCCCGTTGCGACGTACGCTTCGATCTCTGCATCGCTCAGTTCGCCGATGTGAACAGTGGCGGTGGACGTTCCCACGGCGCTCGCGCCCGTTGCCAGATCGATGACGCAATGACCCGTGTGCAAATCTCCCGGGTGGCCGCTCATCGCACGCAGGCGCTCGCGCGCCACCTCGGCTGTGTACGGCTTGCCTACGATCGTCCCGTTCATCTCCAACATCGAATCGCAGCCAACGACGACGGTGGGCATCGGATCGTCGCCCGCTACGGGGAGATTGTCGGCGATCGCACGCGCCTTTGCGCTGGCAAGGAGCTCAACCTGCCCCGCCGCGTCGAGATCGGGGTTGTTGGCGATGAGACCGTCTTCGTCCAGGTCGGCCACGGCGATGCTCGGTGTAATCCCTGCGGCAATGAGAGTTGCCTTGCGTGCGGGGGAGGCGGAAGCAAGGAGCAGGTGCTTACTCATGGCGCCCATTTTCTTCGGGCTCGCTCGCCGAAGGTGCATCTGCAGTCGCTTGATCGTCGTCGTTGGCCAATCGTGCGAGGGCGTCACGCATGACGTCCAAGCCAACCGAGCCCATCTTTAGGGCGTGCATATGCCACATTTTGAGGTCGAAGCCCGGACGGCGTTCGGCGTCGGATCGTAACTGTTTCCAAATGCGGTGGCCAACCTTATACGACGGCGCTTGTCCGGCCCAGCCGAGGTACCGGTTCAGTTCGAACGCCAGGAACGATCGATCCATCGCCACGTTGTCTTGCAGGAATTGCCACGCTACCTCGCGGTTCCACGTGGGGTTGATGTGCTCGTAGCCGTCCGGGGAGGGCTTACCGAGGTGGAAGCCGATGTCGAGGGCCACCCGCGTCGCGCGTAGGCGCTCCGAATCGAGCACGCCCATGTAATCGGCAGGATCGTCGTGGTAGCCAAGCTCGGCCATGAGGCCCTCGGCGTAGAGCGCCCAGCCCTCACCGTGACCGGAATTCCATGACAGGTTGCGGCGCCAGTCGTTGAGCGTGTCTTTCATGTACGTGGCCATCGCAATCTGGAGGTGATGTCCCGGCACGCCCTCGTGGTAGATGGTGGTCTTTTCCTGCCACGTGTGGAAGACATCAGCCCCATCCGGGACCGACCACCACATTCGCCCACCGCGCGAGAAGTCGTCGGTGGGGCCGGTGTAGTAGATGGCGCCCGTGCCCGAGGGTGCGATCATGCATTCGAGCTTGCGCAACGGTTCGGGAATATCGAAGTGCGAACCATGCAGGTCTGCTAGCGCCTTGTCCGAGGTCTCTTGCATCCACGCCTTGAGTGCGTCTGTGCCATGTAATTGGTAGTTCGGATCGGCATTGAGTCGGGCCATCGCCTCTGTCACCGAGACACCTTCGCCGTACAGTTCTTTCGCAACGGATCTTTGCTCGGCGTCGATGCGCGCGAGTTCCTCCAGGCCCCATTCGTACGTCTCGTCGAGATCGAGGCGAGCACCTGTGGCCGCCCGAATCCTCGGTTCATACCGCCCACGTCCGAACGCTTCATCATCGATGCCGGTGGCCAGAATATTCTTGCGCAGAAAGTCGGCCAGTTCGGAGTATGCTGCGCGGGCCCCGATCGACGCCTCGATCAGATCGTCGCCCAAGCTGCCGACCACCTCGGCCCCGCGGCTCGCCAAGTCTGCCAGCGGGGAGTTAGCCGCTGCCATGGATTCAGCCTGTCCGATCGCTAGCTCTATCTGTTTGACGGCCTGAGGTGGGCCGTCCTGTGAGCGTTTGAGGAGCGTTTCTTCCCAACTGGCGAGCGCCTTGTCAACGTTCGACAGTCGCCCGAGGATAAGGTCCCAATCCTCGGCAGTCTCCTGCGCCATGTTGTCAAAAATCTCGTGCACGCCTTGTAGCGGAGTTGAGATGACGTTGATGTCGCCTACTTCGCCGCGTTCGTAGAAATCAATTTTTCGCTCGAGATCTTCGGTGAGTGCGGCCTTTGTAACCCGGTCGACCTCGTCGGTGGGTTCGAGCGCCTGAATATCGCGGAGCGTCGAGCGGGCAAGGTCAGCCATAGCCGCTTCGCCCTCAGGGGAGTAATCCGAGTACTCGCGCTCATCAGCATCCCCGCGCCCCAGGCTCGTGACGAGTTCGGGGATGCGCGCAAGCAGATCCTCAACATATCGGTTTGCGCGCTCATCAATGGGGGAGGCGGACCTGGACGAAGCCGCGACATCGACGTCGTTATTTAAAATAGCCATACCCACAGACTAATCAGTTTTCCCAGTGCAAGGCGATAGACTGACCTTCGGTCTCGCAGGTCAGCACGTGAAAACGGTGCGCTGACCTGCATGAGTGCCTTTTTCTGTTGGAATCATTGCGTCGACTTGCTAGGGTGGGAATGTGACCCAAAACACGGCCTCTCGTGATCGCTCTGAGGATGTGCCCACCACAGTTGAGGCCCACGTGCGCCGACTCTTGGATGGCCCTGCCAAATATCATCTGCGCGAGGCTGCAGATCTAGCGAACATGGATACTGATTCTGCTCGCCGGTTCTGGCGCGCCATGGGCTTTCCGTATATTCAAGATCCTGAAACGCGGCTGTTTACTGAGTACGACGTGGACGTCATGCGCGCCCATCAAGACATGGTCGACCGCGGCCGCACTGACGAGGATACGCAAAACTCCCTAATTCGCGCGCAATCGCACCTCGCGGACCGTTTGGTGCTCTGGCAATACGAGACGCTCGTGGAGGAAGCTGAATCACGCTTCGGACTCGACGAAGTATCCGCCCGGTATTGGGTGCTTGACCGCATTGACGAATACGAAGAGTTCCTCGTATATCAGATGAAGTATGCGTGGAGGCGACATCTCGCATCCTTCCTGCGTCGTACCGAGGTTGAACTCGAAGATATGCGCGTGGATGCGGAAACGATGCCCTTAGTCCGCGCGCTTGGATTCGTAGATCTTGTGGCGTTCACCGACCGCTCGGGTCAGCTTTCTCCGAATCAGCTCGTGGATTTCATCCAAACATTCGAGTTCACATGCCGCGACGTCATTTCGAGCCTGGGTGCCCGCGTCGTGAAGATGGTGGGCGACGCCGTGTTGTACATTGCCGACGATCTTGAAACAGGCGCGGAGGTCGTTTCCGAGATCGTAAACGCCTTGCATGCCACGCCGAATATGCCAGAGGTTCGCGCCTCTCTCGTGTGGGGCGGAATCGTCTCTCGCTTTGGTGACGTGTTTGGGCCAAACGTCAATCTAGCCTCGCGGCTGGCAGGTATTGCGCCAGAGGGGGAGATCGTCGTCGACCGCGAAACGGCGGAAGCTCTTCAATTGCTCAACCGTGGCAAGTATCAAATTACGGAAAATGTGGGTGCCGAACTTCAGGGTTTTGGCTACATTGAATCAGCGATTCTCCGTGTGCTGCCCGACGGCGAACAGGAAGAGTAAGGTTAAATGGTGTCGCATTGAATGAATCTTTACTAAACTGAACTACGTTACGGGCTTAAATACAGAAAAGGACATACAGTGACAAAGATTTTACTTGTCGAAGATGACTCCGCGATTTCGGCCCCATTGGTTCGGGCGTTCTCCCGCGAGGGTTACGACGTGCAGCCTGTCGAAAATGGCAAGGCAGCGCTCGATGCGATGGATTCCGACATTGACTTGGTTGTCCTTGATCTTGGACTTCCTGACATGGATGGTCTGGATGTAGCCCGCACGGCACGTTCGCGTGGCAAGACCTTTCCCATCCTGATTTTGACCGCTCGCGCCGAGGAAGTGGACATGGTAGTCGGGCTCGATGCGGGCGCTGACGATTACGTGACGAAGCCATTCCGCCTTGCAGAGTTGCTTGCCCGTGTTCGTGCGCTTCTTCGCCGCGCGTCGGCTGGTGACGACGAGTCGGAGACGCTCCAGGCACAGGATGTGTCAATCGATATTGACGCTCATCGCGCTTACGTTGGCTCTAAGGAACTGCAGTTAACCGGCAAGGAGTTCGAACTCCTGAGCGTGTTGCTCCGCGAGGCTGGAAATGTGGTGGAGCGCGACGACCTCATGCGCGAAGTATGGGGCGCCGAATCGGATTCGTCCACGAAGAAGCTCGATATGCATATCTCGTGGTTGCGTCGCAAGCTTGGTGACGACGTGAACGATCCGCACTACATCACGACCGTTCGTGGAATGGGTTTCCGTTTCGAGGAGTAGTACATGCGCCGTCGTGCGATTGTGATGACGATGACGGCGGTGGCCGTAGCCGTTTTAATCCTCGGCATTCCCGGGATGATGTTTGCTGTCTCGCTTGCCTGGCAACAGGCCCATACGGAGCTCAATGATCGCGCGACGGCGGTCGCAACTGTTGTCGATCGGTTCGCTGCTGAAGAGATCTATATTGGTGAGACCCTGCTGACCCGATTAGCTGAGAGCGGCAATCCGAAGCGCGCTTATATCGAAGTGGATTATCCGGAGGGGTACAAAATCGCCTCGCTGACTGACGAGGCCGACTCGGTGATTGAAGAGTCGGTGGTGAGTGCGTCCGGTGTTCTCGTCACTGTGTCCACCCCGCGTGCAGACGTGATGAAAACGCTCGCCTTGATGGTGATTGGCGCGATCGGGCTGATTGTGACGGCCTTGCTTGTTGGCGTCATGGTGGCGCTGCGTCAATCGAGGCGCATTTCCGCGCCGCTCATCTACTTGGCGGCCGCCGCCGAACAGCTAGGCGCTGGGCGAGTGCGACCACAGATTAAGCAATCGGGTATCGAGGAAATTGACCTCATTTCGGACGAAATCGCTCGTAGTGCCGATCGCATGGCCGGGCGTCTAGCCAAGGAGCGTCAGTTCGCGGCCGATGCCGCTCACCAACTACGTACCCCGCTCACGGCGCTGTCCATGCGCATCGAGGAAATCGAATATTTGAGCGACGACGAGGAAATCATCGAGGAAGCCAGCAAGGCACTTGAGCAGATCGACCGTCTCGGTGGCGTGGTGGAAGAACTCATGGCTACGTCACAATCCGAATCCGGTGGCACCACCGAGGCGATCAGCATCAAGCGTGCATTCCAGCGGCAGAAAGACGAATGGTCGAAACCGTTTGAACGAGCCGGACGCCCGCTCACGTTCCATCCCGAATTTGATGGCGCGGTTCTCGCCACGCCTGGTTCGCTCTCACAGATTCTCGCAACTCTCATTGAGAACTCGCTAAAATACGGTGCGGGAGAAACCTCGATCACAGCCACGCTCTCCGGTAAGTCAGTCATCTTTAAGGTGATCGATGGGGGCGAAGGCATCACTGCCGACGACGAGGACGAGATTTTCGAAAAGGGCTTCTCCACGGGTGGCTCTACAGGCATTGGTCTCGCCGTAGCCAAGGAGCTCGCGGAGATCGATGGCGGACGCCTTGAGGTGACGAGCCGGCAACCCGCCGAATTTACCCTCACGCTGTCCGCTTTGCCGAAGGCGCTCGACCCGGACCTCGTCCTTCCCCAAGGAGCGATCATGGCGGTCGGTGCCAGACGTGGGCGGCGTTAGGGAGCGGATGTGATGACGCCTAGGTCGGTCGGTCAAGCGGTGATCCCTCGCCAGGACCTCTCACCGACGCGACCGTCATCGCAGTGAGCCGCCGTCGTCCTATTTTGTGAACACCAGGTAGCGGTAGCAGATGTATCGGAATGCGGTGCCGAGAACGAGACCCACAACGTTCGCGGCAATGTTATCTGCGAGCTGGCTGTCGAATCCTAGAACGAAGCGCGAGACGCCCAAGCTGCCGAGTGCGAGCAGAAGGCCGCCGATATTGACCAAGATAAAGAGCACAAGCTCGCGGCTCTTCGTCTTGTCCGACTTGTCCCTGAACGTCCACATCCTGTTCATCACCCACGAGAACACAATGGACACGCTGACCGAGATGGTTTTAGCAACCATCGGGGCGTCGCCCGGCAGGGTGACGATACCCGAGTACGCGAGCAGGTTGAACAACCCCACATCCACGACGTAGGAGCCGAGACCCACCATGAGGAACTGGACAAACTCCACCAGCCACTCGCGATAGGTCTGTCCGCGAAGCAGACGCTCAATGAGACGTTTCACCGATTATTTGCGCTTAGAAATCGGCGAACGAATTTTCGGTGAGGTTGCCGTCGCGAAGGTCAATCCAGAATTGCTCAGCCTCCGGAGCGAGGAGAACCGCGGACGAGCCTCCCGGGCCGGGGTGGTTGAGCGATGCAATCGGTGGAGCGCCCATGAGCCCGCCGCTGCCGATTGCTGAACGAAGAGCGAGGCCAGCGCGAGCCACCGTCACGAGTGAGCCGGATTCCTGCACGGTCAGCACGCCCGCGGCACTACCGACGATGTTTCGCTGGGTGATCGGATTTATGACTGTCGCTGGCGAGAGCGCCTTGTCGATGATTGCGGACACGACCTGCCGCTGGCGTTGATTTCGCCCAATATCGCCAAGCGGATCGGAATAGCGCATGCGCGAGAACGCCAGTGCCGTTTCTCCGTCAGAGTGGTGGCAACCCGCCGTCCATTCAAGACCAGACTTAGAGTCAGAGACGTCGTAGTCAAGGCAGAGCTCTACGCCCCCCACGGCGTCCGTCAAATTTCGAACGCCGTCCATGCCAATTTCAATGTAGGTGTCGATCGTTAGGCCAGTGAGAGACTCGACTGTGAGCACAAGGTATTCAGCCCCGCCCTGGGCGAAGGTTCCATTAATTTTTCCTTGCGATCCGGTTCCGGGATAGGTGACGAGGGTGTCTCGCGGAATTGATACCAAGGCTGTCGGTCCTGATTGAGGCTTGTGGAGGAGCATGATCGTATCTGAGCGCGCTCCGGTGGTTGTGGTGGTCGGCTCCCCCTCGCGAGAGTCAGAGCCAACGATAAGATACGTGGTGCCCGGTGTGTTCGGCGCGCCCGAGAGCGCGTCTACTTTTCCAAGACGGCCATTGCCGTAGGCGTACAGGTATCCCGCCCAGCCTCCGAGTACGAGAAGAAGAACCAAGAGTAAGCCCAAGATTCGGCGTCCAAAAGATTTACGACGCCGTTGTCTCGGCTTGCGTGCGGGAGCCTGCGGTGGGCGCTGGGGGTGTGGAGCAGCTTCATCGGGGCCGTAATGTGGTTCCGGCCGAGCCTGTGAGCGCGGTAGGTACGATGGCGCAGGCACAGCCGCATTTGCGCCCGGGGTACGTTGCACTCGTGTGCGGTCTATAGAATCGGCTTCGTAATCGGAGTGTTGTGGGGCGTGATCACGGAAGGCCGAACGCCGAACCGGACCCTGCGGTCGGTGAGTCGGTTCATCCGCGCGAGTCTGCTTTGTGTAACGAGTTGGTGTTTGGGCTCGAGGAGTGGCACGACGGACCCGGGCATCGGTTCCGTCCTCGTCACGCGACCGGCGGGCGGGTGCATGGCGAACGTCGTCGTTTCGTCCAGCCTCCTGTGCGCCCTCCAATGAAGGGCGCTTGCCACGCCTGCGCGGTTCGAATGACGGTGGCTGACTCATTACCCCTCCAATAACACTCCGCCGCCCACGGCACCGCGGAATTGTTCAATTTCAGATTCAGACCCTTCGATAATCGGACTACCTCCTGAAATTTGAGGTTCGATCGCGGGAAGCTGACGATCATTGATGACGGCATCCCACACATCGGCGGCGGCCGGTGCTGGCGTGACTCGCGCTCCCGCTGGCTCGAACGGCATGGTGACCATCGTAATGTCATCCAGTGAGATATTGCGTAGCGAATACGCAAGACCACCTAGGTCGCTGACGGATCCGAGGCTTGATGACATGTCGACGTGCGAAACAAGGTCCTCAATCACCCTGTACAACGAGGGGAGGTCGCTGACGAGGTTGAGCGTCAGGGTTTTGGAAATAATCGCTTCGACAACCTGTTGTTGACGATTGATCCTGCTGATGTCCGAGCCATCGCCGAGGGACTTACGGGCGCGAGCAAGGCCGAGAGCTTGTTTCCCATCGAGGGTTTGGCAACCGGCATCAAGTTTGAGATCTGCGGGCGAGTCATCGATCGGCTCCGCCAAACAGATGTCGATGCCGCCGAGCGTATTGACAACATCTTGGAACGACGCGAAATCAACGACGACGAAACCGTCGATATAAATTCCTGTGAGCTTTTCGACCGTTCGGATCGAGCAAGCTGCAGCTGCCCCGATGTCGCCCGTGTGGCCGCCAGTTTCGAAAGCGGAGTTGAACATGGCGTTACTTTGTGGCGAGGTCTGTTCTCCGTTGGGAAGCGTGCACGAGGGGATGTCAACGAGGGTGTCTCGCGGAATCGAAATGATGTCAGCGCGTCGCCTGTTGGCGGAAATGTGCACGATCATCGTTGTATCGGAGCGCATACCCACAACGGTTTCACTCTTGCCTGCGCCGTCTATGTCAGCTGCGCCCTCACGGGCATCTGATCCGAGCACAAGAATATTCAAAGCCCGGCCTCGAGATCCGTCCTCGGGAGGTGCGATCGTCGGTCGATCTTCGGATTCGAAATAATCACCTAACTCATGCTGAGTGAGATTATTTTGCAGATTCGAATACATGACAGTCATAGCGCTACCTGCGGTAAGCAGTAGTCCGATAATGAGCAACGACAGTCCACGCAGGATCGTTCCAGCTACACTGCTGCGAAGTCTGTGTGCAGGTGAGTTTTTGTCTCGGTTGGGCGCGTCGTCCATGAGTCTGATCATACGTGGACTCACTCGAGACGCGATCATGATGGGATGTAATGCGGCGTGTCTAACTACAGTTCTACTCTGCTAGACGTGCCGATGTGGGAAGATTGGAGGTAGGGAGGCATCGTGGCAGATATTCGCGTAGTGACCGTCGCATTCAATCCGGGTCGAGAGATCGTGGACATGATTGAGTCTCTTAATGACGCAATGGACGGTTCGAACCTGAGCTGGGAAACCGTCGTCGTCAACAACGGCGATCCCGCTCCGGTGCTCGACGAGACCGAAGAATCGATCACGGTGGTCAACGTCGAGGAGAACCTTGGATACGGGCGGGGTAGTAATCTCGGCGCCCGTGGACACGACGGCGACTGGTTACTCTTCGTCAATCCCGATGTCGAGTTTCGTCCACGCTCCGTGACGGCGATGCTCAAGACCGCAGAGCGGTATCCACGTGGAGGAGTATTCGGCCCGAGGGTGCTCACACCTGAAGGTGATGTTTATCCATCGGCGCGCCGCTTCCCTCGCCTCGTCTCCGGAACAGGCCACGCAGTGCTGGGGGAAATCTGGCCCGGCAATCCGTGGACACAGTCCTATTTGGCGATTAGCAGGGCCGACTCCACTCACGCAGTTGACTGGCTTTCCGGTTCCTGCCTTCTCGTACGCACGGAAGCATTTCGAGA
>JBHWRK010000032.1:0-21103 GCA_043426715.1 Trueperella sp.
GATCTCTTCGAGATTTCTTCAGGGAGCGGACCGGAATTGCCGATACACGTGGTGCAGCCGTAGCCGACAAGGTGGAAACCGAGCGCTTCGAGATCGGGCCACAGACCAGCCTTCTCGTAGTAGT
The DNA here is from genome assembly GCA_043426715.1 of Trueperella sp. GTDB lineage: Bacteria > Actinomycetota > Actinomycetes > Actinomycetales > Actinomycetaceae > Trueperella. The sequence continues at coordinate 125 of JBHWRK010000032.1, forward strand.
CGGTGACGACCTGCGAACCGGGAGCCATAGAGGTTTTCACCCACGGCTTGGTCTTTAGTCCCTTGGCGTTTGCGTTACGTGCCAAAATAGCAGCCGCCATCATGACCGACGGGTTCGACGTATTCGTGCACGAGGTGATCGATGCGATCGCCACAGCGCCGTGGTCGAGTTCCGTCTCGGTGCCGTCGGCGAGCGTTACTGAGCTCGGCTTGTGCGGGCGACCCTTGGCTCCCTCGTCGACCTCGGGGGCTGGGTGCTCGTCGTTTGAGCCTGGCTTCACCGGATCGGAGGCCGGGAACGTGGCATCGAGAGTCGAGTCCGCCTTACCGTTTTTCTGCTCGCTAACCTCGTCGGTAACGTAGGCAGGGAGAACCTCGCGGAAGGATTTTTTCGACTCAGTGAGAACGATGCGATCCTGCGGGCGCTTCGGGCCGGCAATCGAGGGAACGACGGTCGACAGGTCGAGCTCGAGGTATTCGGAGTACTGCACCTCGTTGCTCGGATCGTGCCACAGGCCCTGCTCCTTCGAGTACGCTTCAACGAGAGCAACCTGCTCGTCAGATCGGCCGGTCAGGCGCAGGTAGTCGAGCGTGACCTCATCGATCGGGAACATCGCAGCGGTCGAGCCGAACTCGGGCGACATGTTGCCAATGGTTGCGCGGTTCGCCAGCGGAACAGCGCTCACGCCGTCGCCATAGAACTCGACGAACTTGCCCACCACACCGTGCTCACGAAGCATCTGGGTGATCGTTAGAACAACATCGGTTGCGGTGGAGCCGGCTGGAATTTCACCGGTCAGTTTGAAGCCGACGACGCGCGGAATGAGCATCGAGACGGGCTGGCCAAGCATAGCTGCTTCTGCCTCAATACCTCCCACGCCCCAGCCAAGTACACCAAGACCGTTGACCATCGTGGTATGCGAATCGGTGCCCACACAGGTATCGGGGTATGCCTGAAGAACGCCGTCGTTTTCCTGACCCATGGTGACGCGTGCCAGGTACTCAATATTGACCTGGTGAACGATACCGGTGCCCGGCGGAACCACCTTAAAGTTTTCAAATGCCGTCTGACCCCACCGCAGGAACTGGTAACGCTCTCGGTTTCGATCGTATTCAATCTCCACGTTGCGCTGGAACGCATTGGAAGTACCAAACACATCAATCTGGACCGAGTGGTCGATGACAAGCTCTGCGGGGTTCAGCGGGTTAATGGTATCGGGATCGCCACCAAGATCGGTGACGGCCTCACGCATCGTGGCAAGGTCAACGACGCAGGGAACACCCGTGAAGTCCTGCATGACCACTCGCGCCGGCGTGAACTGGATTTCATGTTCGGGCTCCGCGTTCGGATCCCAGGCAGCCAGCGCCTCGATCTGCTCCGAGGTGACGTTCGCTCCGTCCTCGGTCCGCAGAAGGTTTTCGGCAAGAACCTTCAACGAGAACGGCAACTTTTCCGTGCCTTCTACGGCGTCGAGGCGGTAGATCTCGTATTCTTTGCCGCCGACCTCAAGGGTGGATTTGGCCTTGAACGTATCAATACTCATAGTTCTCCTTCGAACGCTAACCAGCTGAGCTCGTAAACTATCTTGATATCAAACTATCAGGCTGACGCCCGCGTGTCTATCAGTTGAGAACAGTCACGATTTCGACGTGGTGTGTGTGCGGGAAGATGTCGATCGCATCTACCGCTACCACGTGACGCCCATTCGCCCTCAATTGTGCCACGTCTCGGGCCATTGCCGCAGGGTCACACGAGACAAGGACGATTCTTCTCGCAGGTAATGCGGCAAGTGCGGCTGCGGTTTGCTTACCAAGACCGGCCCGCGGTGGATCGGCAACAATGACGTCGGCGCGGCCTATCTCCGGCGCGATGGTGGGGCCGATGCGGCGAACGCTCGCGCGTGCCCACGGCGTGTTACGCAAGTTATAGCGAGCATCGTCAACAGCCTGCGCGGAGCCTTCGAAAGCAAACACTGTGCCGGACTCTCCGACGGCCAATGCAAGCGGGTAAGTGAACAGACCCGCACCAGAGAAAAGTTCAGCCACATGCTCCCCCGGCCTCACATCCGCTCCATCGAGCACGGCTAAGAGCAATGTCGATGGTGCTCGTTCGTGTACCTGCCAAAATCCGCCCGCGCTGAGGCGGTAATCATAGATTTGCGTATCCGTTGAGGCGCGTTCCCACACGTGTGGTTCGGCACGCTCACCAGGCGCGCGCCACACGCCATTGGCAACGACGACGTTCTCGCCCGACGCCGGTGCAACCGCCTTGATACGGGTGCCAGGCTCTATCACTTCGTCCCACGCGCCGCCGAACAGGTCGAGGTCGACGAGGTCTGGGACCGCGAGCGGCATCTCATCGATGGACACGAGGTCGTTCGTCTTCTCGAGATACATGCCCACACCAGTTTCGAGTTTCGTCACCTCGAAACGGGTTCGGGTACCCCAGCCATCGACGTCGTCCACACTACGCACGGACAGGCCCAGATCCTCGAGCTCCTCGGCTAGTGCTTCTCCTCCGATACGGCGTACATTTTGTCGGATAACTGATGTTTTCAGCTCAAGTTGACCCGCGCGCGAGACGTGACCGAAATCAGCCGAACCCGTGCGCCCGGCGGCGCCGTCCGGCCACGGATGATCGACTCGGAGCGGACTTGGGTCGATGACGTTGGTAACCACGGCGTTCCAGAACTTTGATCTGCGAGCCGTTACATCGACGTCGACGGTCTCTCCCGGAAGGGCGCCACGAACGAAGACCACGCGACCATCGTGTCGGCCGACGCCAACACCGCCATGGCCAATATCGTAAATCTCGAGTCTCATTGGTCATCCTCCCCCAATCGGTAGGGTGCCTCGCAAATCATGACATTAGGTTCCCTACGAAGATCGGAGACGACCTGAGCCGTGGAGTGGCGCAAGAAGAAAGCCTCCCACGAGCTCGAAGAGATGAGGCGCGGCAAAATGATGGCGATGAGATCATGTGGATTATCGCGGTGGCGTGTACGGACGTACTCGATGACCGGCCCGCGCATTGCTCCCTTCGGCTCGCCGAGAATCGTCAGGTCAACTGGCACCATGGCCTTCGACCACGCATCACGAATAGCCCGCGTTTGTTTTGGATCGATGTCTACTGCCACAGCAGTCAGCGACGATAGACGCATGGCCCGCCCCCACGTCACTGCCTGAATCGTTGCTTCGTTGACGCGCTCTATCAAAATGACACCATGGACACGCGTGGGCAGATGACGGCCGCCGCTAATTGATGACAGTTGCAGTTGTTGCGAGAGTTTAGTCTGGCCGCGCGAGTAAAAGACGAGGAAGATGACGGGCACTGTGAGTGCGAGCGCGCCAGCAAGAGCCCAACTCGGTTTGGTGACGACGACGGCGCCCGCCACGATCGCGGCGAACACGGCGTAACCGCGGAAGACCCAACCGTAAAACCGGGCGTCGCGCCGTTCGCGTGTATCGACGGAATCTTCGAGTACGTTCTTCGCGCGGAAGACCATCGCAGCGGAGGTCAGGATGACCACTGTGTAGATCGTGAGAACGAATACTGACGAGAGCGACCTTGCCGAGTCAAGGACGAGAGTCACCACGGCTGCCATCGTAGCGATCGTTGCAATAATGAGCCTGCGCGGTGCGACAGCATCGGCGGCAGCCAGGCGGCGTGGAAGTAGTCCGTCGAGAGCGAGTTCGCGCAGTAGCCGCGGCAACTGGCTAAAGGATGAGTAGGCGACGCTGAGACCCAACAGGATGTACAAGACGATGAGCACTGTCTGTCCCAGTTCACCGAAGAACGCATAGGCCATCGATAGTGATGGGATCGCGACTCGCTTGCCAGGCATCTGTAGTTCAACAACGAAATACAGCGTGACTGCGATGACGAGGTACGCGAGAACCATGATTTTCGCTAGATCACGGGGAGGCACCCGGCGCTCGTCAGTTGGTGCCATCACGCGCTCTGAAATGAGCGACGCCACCGCGCCAAGAAACGCGCCACCAAACGCGGCCTCCATAAGTGGCATCGCGCTGTCCGTTACCCTTTCGGTGGCGTAGGCGTCTTTGCGTGCCAGGCGGATGTTGTCGAAGTCGATTGCCCCAATGGCCTCCTGAATGAGGCCGTAGGCAAGCAGGCCAACAAGGGCTATTGACGCGAACGCGGAGAACACGATGATCCATCGTTGTCGGTTCTTGCCCACACCGGTCACAACTGGCACGGCCATTGCAAGAATAAGGATTGGGTCAAGCCAGGCGTTCCAATTTAGATCAAGAATTGAGTTCAGCGAACCGACAGCTAGTTCGATTCCCAAAATGACGAGAAGCGCGTAGCCAAGAATCCTGGCGGCGGAGACGAGCAGACCTGCCCAATGCGCGATGTGGCGATCAGTCAGCTGGTGCGAGGAACGTCTGGGCACACGCCGGTGGAGTAGCTGAGCGACGTATAACGAGGTGCCGACTGTCGCAGCGCCGACGACGAGGGCGATGACCACACCTATCGATCGTTCAGAGTACGACATCGCTCGCAAAACGATCTGTGGCACGATCACTATGGCCAGCGCGACGGTCGACACCGCACTCGCGTTCGAACGCGCGCTGTCCGATCCGGGAACAGTTGACCTGATGTTGAGCACAGTGAAAGGTTACGCTTTATTTTGATTTGGGGTAGCGTCTTAGTGTGCACTTCGTCATCATGGGTTGCGGTCGCGTTGGCGCGAACCTTGCAATACGTCTGGAAGAACTCGGCCATTCCGTAGCCGTTATCGATCAAAATTCGCGTGCGTTTTCACGGTTACCAGATGATTTTTCGGGCCAGCAAGTTACCGGTGTCGGCTTCGATAGACAAGCCTTACGTCAGGCCGGAATCGAAGAAGCCGCCGGTTTTGCGGCCGTCTCATCAGGCGATAATTCCAACATCATTTCTGCGCGAGTCGTGCGGGAGACGTTCGGGATCGAGAACGTTGTGGCTCGTATTTACGATGCGACCCGAGCGGGCGTCTACAACCGACTCGGCATTGACGTCATGGCCCCCGTCCCATGGTCAACCGACCAGGTGATGCGCCATCTCATCTCGCACGGCCCACATATCGAACACATCGATTCTGCGACGGGTACCGCCCTGTTCTATGTGGATCTTGATCCCTCATGGTTCGGTCTGACAGTGGGCGACATCGAACGGAATACGGGGGCGCGCGCCGCTTACATCACACGCGAGCTTGAACTCGTTCTACCTCAAGATGGCACCATCGTCCAGGACGGCGACGAACTTCGCCTCCTCGCACACGTGTCCGATACGGACGCAGTGCAACGAGTTCTCAACCACCCGGTCGGTGATGACGCCCTATGAGAATTCTCATCGCTGGAGCAGGCTCGGTCGGCCGTCTCGTTGCCCGCGACATGACAGCCGCTGGACACGAGGTGACGATTATCGACATTAAGCCCGAGGCTATGCGGGTGGCGTCCGTTCCGGAAGCCGATTGGGTTCTCGGAGACGCTTGCGAAATTGCCACGCTCGAATCGGCAGGCGCCACTGACATGGACGCTGTCGTCGCTACCACCGGTGACGATAAGGCTAATCTTGTATTTTCTTTGCTTGCGAAGACAGAATTCGGTGTTGACCGCGTCATTGCCCGGGTATCCCATCACGCCAACGCATGGCTCTTCGATGAGTCGTGGGGCGTCGACGTGGCCGTCTCTACACCGCAAATCATGTCCGAGATGATCGAGGAAGCGATCGCCACGGGCCGCCTGGTTCGCCGCATGCAATTTCAGTCAGGCGCGAGCCTCTACCACGGCACAGTGGGCGCGAAATCCCCCGCCACTCGCCGACCACTCGGCAAACTCACCCTGCCTCCCGACATCGTCATTTCGAGCGTCATTCGCGACGGCGTACCTCTCTTCCCCTCGACTGACATGAGTATTGATACCGGAGATCAGCTGTTGTTCATTGTCGGTGCGAACGCGCTCGACGACATCGAGGAAGTTGAAGGTTTACTCGCCTGAGACCGGTGCGGGCGTAGCCTCATCGATCTCAGGTAGCCCCCGAACCATCATCCACGTAAACCACACGATGAGAGCAAAGAACGGAACGCCCATAAACAGGCGGGCGATTCCGAGAGCCTCGGTCGCGTTCGCAAAATAGAGCGGTGCCTGCACAAGTAGACGTGCCGCGAATAGGCCCACCCACATCCACGTCATCTGTGTATAGCGTCGGCGCGTGATGGCCTTGTCTGGATCAGTGCGGTCCAAGCGCCATGAGGTCGCATCCCCCCTGAGGAAGCCAATGAGCAGCCCGAGCGCAGGCCAGCGAACGGCTAAGGAAATGAGCAGTGCGGTCAGGTACAAAAGATTAGTGATAAGGCCCCAGACAAAGAAATCAGAGGCCTCTCCGCTGCGCCACGCAATGAAAGCGGACAGGGCGATCGCAAACAGGCCGCCTAACGCCGGAGTTATAGCCGTGCGCTGAAGCGCGCGGACAAGGATGAAAACGGCAGTGGCTGCCACAGACACGGCAAGTGGCTTGTTGAGTTCGCCAGTCAAAGTGTATAGAACGAGGAACAAAACGGTTGGGACAACTGATTCGATAATGCCTCGCACGCCGCCAACCGCGTCCATGATGTCGAAGTCATCCTGAATGACCGCGCGAATTCCCGCCGCCTGTGCTGGTTCTGGGCTCATGTGACCAGGCTCGGCACGTGGCACGCCCTCCAAGGGCGGCGAACCGTCCTCGATACCGGGCGTCACGCCGTCGCGCCTCTCCTCGTTACTCATTGCTGCCCTTGAGCACGTAGCTGGGATTAAACATCGTAGGAACTCCACGGTGAGTCGTAAGAGCACCGGTCACGGATATATTCGATCCGATATCAATGCACTCCAAGTTCGAGCGAGAAAGAAAGATGAGCGTGATCGTCTCGCTTTCAGCCTGGAGACGCACCCGCACCCGGGGACTCTGGAACGCTCCCGGGTACGTAATCGAGCGAACAGTTCCCGTCAGCTCGGTTTTATAGCTCATTGTTCTTGACTTTTGATCTGCTCGGGAATTTCGAGCGGCAAAAGTTCGCGTGGTGGATGGGGAGTTTGTCCGCGATGTACGACGACGTCCTTAATGATCTCGATGAGCTCTTCGGCAGCGGCATCATCTGATCCCGCCTTGCCGTAGATCGTGGCTCGCAAGAGCCAACGGGGACCATCAACGCCAAGGAAACGATGCGGAGCGAAGTCTTTCGAGTTCGGAATTGGCATGTTGGCCCGAAGCTCAACACCAAACTGGCCTTCGGTCTCCTGGGATGACCCGCCTTGCTTAGCGATCGAGGTTTGCATATCGCGGCGCACCTCGTCCCAAATTCCGCGCGAGCGTGGCGCGGCGAACGTCTGAAGCTGAAGTGCCGACCCGCCCTTGGCATACACGACACCGAGGACAAGCTGGCGCTTTCGATCAAGAGTAAATTGCAGTGAGGCGCCCGGCACCTTAGGAATCCACAACGCACCTGCGTTTAGGCGCGGGCCTATGTCCTCGACATCGTCAGAATCCCACGGACCAGAGGTGCGAGCCGAAAGCTCGGCCGACTCGTCTGTGGCGACTTCGCCTTTGTCGTTACTCGCTTCATCCGCTTTGTTTTTCCGCCAGAAAAACCACGCCATTCTTACTCCTCAGTGCCTCTACGAACCGCAGTCCGCACAGACGGGTAGGCCGTCCTCCTCGTAGGCTAGCTGAGAGCGATGATGAACGAGGAAGCACTGCGAGCACGTGAATTCGTCATCTTGCGCAGGTACAACTGCGACAGACAATTCAACGTTCGACAGATCGGCGCCGGGAAGTTCAAAACCCTCGGCTGCCTCAACCTCGTCTTCATCCACTGAGCTCGACTGATGATCCTTGCTGCGCGCCTTGAGCTGGGTGAGTGAATCTTCTTTGAGATCCTCGTCTTGCTTGCGAGGCGCATCGTAATCTGTTGCCATCTTCAATCCTCAATTGGTGAATGTTCATGGTCTTTGTACCAAAGCTGGAAGCATTTGACAACATCAGCCGTGAATAGACGAAATAGTGAGATAATCGGGGCACAACCGCTCAACACGCCACCAGTTGACGCCCACTTGTTTCGGGCGAAGTGGCACGCTTGAGCAAGTACCGTAGGAGGATACATATGATCGAGCTCGAATTACTGGGGTTGCAAGACGGGCAAAAGCTCAGTCTGAATGACTCCGAGGGTAATCGCTACGTGTTGCCGATTACTGACGAGCTCCGTGCCGCACTGCGCACCGACATCCACCGCACCGACGAATTTGAACCGCGCCCTATCACACCACGGGAGATTCAAGCGCACTTCCGCGCCGGTTTGACGGTAGCTGAAGTGTCGGAGATTTCCTCGCTACCGCCCAGCCAGCTCAATGGCCTAGCGTTTCCGATCTTTGCTGAGCGCGAGTACACGGCCCAGCTGGCGCGTGCCTATCGCCTTGGCCACGAAGTGGGCGCGATGACGCTCGAAGAGCTCGTGATCTCCCGATTGGTCGCCCGTGACGTCGAGTCGTCAAGCATCACATGGGATGCCTACCGAGACAAGGGCGAACCATGGACTCTCGTGGCGCGCTACACGAGCGGCGGTCGCGAACACACGGCGCTGTGGAACGTTAATACCAAGGCTCAAACAGTCCAGGCCCGTAACGATGAGGCCACGTGGCTGACGGAGAATCAGATTCCCGCGCCGTCCAATCCGTGGCGCAAACTCAACACACCCGCAGTGGAGGACACAGCCGAACGGAGCCCATCCGCCGGGAAAATTTCGGCTGTGGACGCTCGTCCAATCTCATCGTCCAATCCTGTGGACATCGATTCGATGCTCTCATCTCTCAATTCCAAGCGTGGAACCTCACAGCCAATGCCAGACGATCCCGATTTTGAGGGCGCGCATCCAGCCCATTCGGAAGCCGACGCCGCTGTGGACGCCACGATTTTGGCATTCCCTGGGCGGGTCGATGGCCAGGACGCACCCACGAACGCGGCATCCAGTGCGAGCTCATCCCCCAGCTCACAGTCCGCTTCGAGCGCTGAGTCCGCTGACGATGGTCCGCTACCAGGTCAGCAGGAGTTGCCTGGTGTGGCCGATGAGGCAGAGGATTCCGGCGTTAAGAGCGCCAAGGCTACTGAGAGCAAGCCGAAGAAGAAACGCCGCCGTGATCGTCCAACGATGCCCTCGTGGGACGAGATCGTGTTCGGATATTCGAAAGACAACTAGGCCCGGACGAGCTGTATTAAATCACTCCCACAGACAGTGGGATATGCATTTCTTCATCAGTCAGTGAACCGTGCACGCCGATAAGTCCAATGGCTCCCGGGGTCTGGAACTTCGAATCGACGATCGCAAGCGTGCCGGTGGCAAAGGCAAACACGTCACCAATAACTGATCTCGTAAAATGTGAGACCGGTCCAAAGAGTTCGGCATCGATCGCCTCCTCGCGTGTGAGGATCCACGCGTCATTGCCGAAGAAGTCGCGCCAGGTCTCCGCAACCTCCTTCGGCGTCTGCGTGTACACCTGAACTGCGCGTGACTCTCCCGCCACGACATCCACGTCACGAACGAGTTCATCAAAGTCACGGATATCGACCCGCTCCGTCACGTCCACCATTCCGTGATCGGCGGTGAGAACGACCAGTGTGTCTGCGGGTAGAGATCGGATGAGGCGCCCAAATTCGGCGTCGAAATGCTCAAGTTCCCCGATCCATTGTTCAGAGGTCCAGCCATGCTTATGGCCCGTGGCATCCAGCTTGTCCCAGTAGAGATAGACGAGGTCCGCGCCATACTGAAGCTCGCGCACGGTGGCATCCACTCGTTCCGGAAGGTTTTCAGCGACGACAGTGCGTCCGCCACGTAGTCCCGCGCGAGTAAGTCCAGATCCAACGAACTTTTTGGGTTGAATCTTGACCAGATCCGCCGAACTTGTCTCGAAGTATGTGCTGCGAATTTGCCAAGCTTCTGGTCGTGCCATGGGAGAGTTCCACGCAATGAGGTTAAACACCGTCCGAGTATCAGGCACACGCAAGGAGTACCCAGCCATCGCTGTCTGGCCCGGCATCAGGCCTGTTCCTATCGCGGAGATACCCGCCGCCGTCGTTGAGGGTACAACGGTAGTAATAAACTCGTTGGCACCGAAGGCTCGCAGGTTTGGGGCATGGCCGATGCGTTCACGCAATTGGTGAAAACCCAAACCGTCTACGAGGATGACGCAGGCTCGTGGCGCTGTTGGAAAAGAAAACGGAACCGGACCGTTCAACGCGCCGATTGCGCGAAGTGCACTCGGCATCACTCCTGCGAGGTTTGCCGTAGTCGGTAGCGTCGCCCCGGTCAGGCTCACAACTTCCCCAAAATCGAATCGAGTTCCTCGATAAAGTCGACGCCCTGACTAAAGTAAGCGGAATCGGTATGACGGTCAAGGAAGATTTGGAGGTCTTCGTTCGTGGCAATTCCGACGTAGCCGTGGTCGTTCGTACACGTCGGATCGTCACAGGCGCCAGGCTGGAAGTCCTGATTGAACGAGGTTCCCCAGCGCAGTCGAAGAAGGATCGAGTTCAGCCCGCCAACACGTTCGCCTTGGAACTCGCGACGCCGCACGACGTGATGTTCACGCACGTCAACCAGGCGGATGGACTGCGTGGTCGTCACATATTCGCCGCGCGTGTCCATCTCGTAGTTGGTGTCGGAAAACACCAGAACGAGCCGCCGATCCGTGACTATGAATGCGACGATACGGTCGTACACCGAATCGGCGTCGAACACCGTCTCCGGACGCACATAAAACGTCCGGATCGAATCCTTTCCAATTGCCTGGCGAATATCGTCAAGCACCGGTGATTCGTCCGAGACAAGCGCGCCAAGGGCCGCATCCAATTCCATACGAACATCAATCATGACCCCATTGTGTCAAAGCTAGGACTGAGTTACGAAAGCGCGCGTCCAACATCACGGCAACACGGCTAATGCCCTCCCCACAATCGGCGGGAAATCAACAGATAATAGATCAATGGCCGAAACCAACGAGCATATTGTTGACATTGATGTCTCTGACGAGATGCGCACATCGTTCCTTGAATACTCCTATTCGGTGATCTATGCGCGCGCCCTTCCTGACGCCCGCGACGGTCTCAAACCCGTTCAGCGCCGCATCTTGTTTCAGATGGACCGGATGGGTCTGCGCCCAGACAAGGGGCACGTGAAGTCGTCGCGAGTCGTGGGTGATGTCATGGGGCGTCTCCATCCCCACGGAGATACCGCCATTTACGATGCGATGGTGCGTCTTGCGCAGTCGTTCACGATGCGTCTACCCATGGTGGATGGGCACGGCAATTTTGGTTCTCTCGACGACGGCCCCGCAGCTCCCCGATACACCGAGGTTCGCCTCGCCCCCGCCGCCTTGGCGATGACGGCATCACTCGACGAGGACGTCGTCGACATGGTGCCCAACTATGACAACACTTACATGCAGCCCGACGTGCTTCCTGCTGCCATTCCCAATCTCCTCGTGAACGGCTCGTCCGGTATTGCTGTCGGTATGGCGACGAACATGGCACCACACAACCTGGTTGAGGTGGTTGCCGGCGCGCGATTCCTCCTCGATAATCCCGATGCCTCGCTTGATGAACTCATGCGATACATCCCGGGTCCGGATCTTCCCGAAGGCGGCAAAATCGTAGGGCTCGATGGCGTGCGCAAGGCATATGAGACTGGCCGCGGTATCTTCCGAACCCGAGCCACCGCACATATCGAAAACATCACGCCTCGCCGTAAGGGCATCATCTTCACAGAGCTCCCCTACCTCGTCGGCCCTGAGAAGGTCATTGACAAGATCAAGGACGCAGTCCAGTCCAAGAGACTCCAGGGCATCTCGGGCGTACAGAATCTCACCGACCGCAACCATGGAACCCGCCTCGTCATCGAAGTAAAGAATTCGTTCAATCCAGAGGCTGTTCTCGCGGATCTGTATCGCTATACCCCGCTCGAGGAGTCCTTCGGCATCAACAACGTGGCACTCGTCGATGGTCAGCCACGCACGCTTGGCCTCAAGGAGCTTTTGCAGGTCTTCCTCGAGCATCGTGTCGAGGTCACCCGCCGTCGTACGCAGTTCCGTCTCGCCAAGGCGAAGGATCGCCTCCACCTGGTGGAAGGTCTGCTCATCGCGATCCTTGACATCGATGAGGTCATCGCCGTTATTCGGTCTTCGGATGATTCTGCCATCGCTAAGGAACGCCTCATGAAGGTCTTCGACCTGACCGATGTTCAAGCCGAATTCATCCTTGAGTTGCGCTTGCGCCGACTCACCAAATTCAGCCAAATCGAACTCGAGTCGGAAAAGAACGAGCTCATGGAGACGATTGAGGTTCTGACGGAGATTCTTGGGTCCACAGATCGTTTGCACGCGCTCATCTCGGAGGAGCTCGCGCAAGTCTCACGCCAGTTTGGTACGGCTCGCCGCACAGTGCTCTTGGAGTCGGACACCATGACCGCGGCCTCGTCGAGCGGATCGCTCAAGATTGAGGACGACCCCTGCTGGGTAGTGCTGTCTGGAGACGGGCTCATCGCCCGTATTACGACCGACACCGAGCCTGCTCGCAGCGGGCCACGGGCGACACACGACACTGTCATGGCCAAAATCCTGACCTCGAATCTATCGAACATCGGTGTGGTCACGTCTGACGGAGCTGTCCAGCGGCTCGCGGTTGTGGACATCCCCGCCATCCCCGAAACGGAAGTCGCTCCCAGTCTGACCGGCGGAGCCCCAGTCACCGAAATCTTGCTCATGGGCAAGGAATCGAAAGTCGTCGGTCTCGTCTCGCTTAATGAGGACGCATCGTTCCTTGGGGTCGCCACGGCGCAAGGAAGAATTAAGCGGGTAAAGCCCGACATCCCTGAAAAGGGCGCAATTGAGATCATCACGCTACGTGACGACGACGAGGTCATCGGCGCGATGCCTGCGAATGACACCGATCAGTTCGTCCTTGTGACGTCTAATGCGCAGCTGTTGAGGTTCAGTGCGGGCGACGTTCGCCCGCAGGGCCGAGGTGGGCAAGGCGTGGCGGGAATACGTCTCGCAAAGGGTGCTCGAGTGATCGCGTTCGGTGTGGTTCCTGACAACGATTTGTCCGCTCACGGCGTCATGACGATCGCCGGATCAGCAGATTCTTTGCCAGGAACTGTTCCTGGCACCGCGAAGATTACCCCGATCGATCGCTTCCCCGCGAAGGGACGCGCGACAGGTGGTATTCGCACCCACCGCTTCCTCACGGGTGAGGACGTGTTAACGATGGCATGGGTTGGCGAGCTTCCCGCGCGCGCAACGGGTGCCGGTGGCAAGCCTGTGAAGCTACCTGAGATTGATGAACGCCGAGACGGTTCGGGTGAGCCGCTGAACGCCGTCGTCAAGGCAATTGGTTAGACACTCGTCCGCATTATGTAGATTTCTGAGACCTGCTCGAAGCCGAAGTGCTCAAACACGGTGGCAAGATCGGCACCTTCGCCGTCTGCATCGATATTGACGTCCAAACCGATATAGGTCAGGCCAGAGGCACGGAACCGCTCCATCACCGTGGTAATGAGGGCGGACGCAACGCGTTTGCCGCGCCACTCCGGTAACACAGTGATTTCCTCAACGTAACCTTCGTCGTAGATCAGTTTGCCATCGGATTCGGCTACATCAGAGGAAAATCGAGAGGCCAAGAGATAGCCTGCCAAGCGCGGTCTGTCGCCGAACATGTCAAGCGCCACGAGGCACCAGTCCTCTTCCATTCCGGCGATCCGCTCTTCCCATGCCTCAGCATCTAGCTTCGTCCACGACGTCGATCCAGCGAGCACCATGTTGTGTGCCTTGCGGGTATCTCGCATCCAGTCCGAGGAGAGCTTGACGATCTGGAGGTAGCCGGATGTGTCCGCACTGTTGATCGGCAGATCCAAGTTACGGCGCATCTGGATGAACTGCGAACTCGTTGTAAATCCGAGTTCGTAAGCGAGGTCGATGAGAGTGTGCTGCGAGCTTTCCACGTACATCTGCACTTCAGCATCTACAATGCCGAGTGAATTCGCAACCGAACGGGCCGTTAGTACCTGACGTTCCAGAAGATCTTTTCCGACGCCATGATCGCGCCATTCAGGTGCAACTCCCCCGGACACGGTAATGGGGTACTCCCCCGTGTTGCCGACGATCGTGCGAGCGAGACCGAACGCGATGAGGTCCGATCCCACCCATGCGCCTTCGGCCCGCCACACGTGGGAATCGTGAAAGTATGACTCGACTTCTGCGCGAGAGGTACGGATAGACGCATCATCTGCCTCCTCAATTCTTGAAATGAGGTCCAGGATCTCGGGTGCATTCGTGGCCTGCAGTGGCTTCCACTGCCATGTGTTCACCAGCATCAGATATCGATCGTGTAGAGGATCTGGGCGTCGCCCTCGTAGAAGCCGTGCGTCGTTAAGAAATGGGTGTGCGGTTTGGTTTCGGAAACGACCGGGACGCTCATCCGCGAAAAGCCTTTGTCGAGGACAATCTCAAGTTGAGACAGAATAAGATCCGTACCGTTGCCCTCATGCCGGTATCCGCGGTCGATGCCGTAGAAGGTCACTCCTAAACAATCGCCCCGTCCTGCACATAATGAATAACCAACGAGGTTTGTCCCGTCAGTCAAAATCACCGATGTATCCAGATCCGATTCGGCGAGACGCTCTTCCCATTCTCGTGAATCTAGAGGCTGGCGCCGCTCCATGACCATCGAGACTCGATTGTGGAGTCTGCGAACTTCTTCGAAGTGGCCGCCATCCAATGGTTGCAGGTATAGCCCGCGATCGGCGAGGCGCGTGCGCGCATCTCGAGCGGTGGATCTATGGTGGTCCGCGAGATCAATGTCCATGAAGGTCCATCTGGACTGTGGGGAGAATCCTCCCGCTGCCAACAGACGGCGACGCCCATGGTTCTCCATCCGGACCCGCGAGCGAATCGACGCCGGTAAATCATGGCCAGCACAGAACATCATCTGGCGTGCGCGGCCGTCTTGCCATTCTAGAAGGGCGCGGCCAACACCACGTCCCCGCCACTCCTTTCGTGTCACACCGAAAATGTCCGCTTGGATCTCAGTAAGAGGGTTTGGTTTCATGCTCACCACACCAATGGCCTGAGGTTTACCGGCCGAGTCCCATCCCACGAGGGCGTCGATGTCCGGGCATTCGCCCGGGCTTGACTTCAGCCAAAGCGTGATCAACTGAACGATACGCGCTTCATCGAAAATCCTTGGATCAGCAGATTCGTCGATGAGCTCGGTCACCTCAGCAAGATCGTCAGAGGTGAGAGTGCGCCAAGTAAGGCCAAGATGTGCACTGGGAAGAGGGAGATCACGAGGGGCAGCAAGGCGCTGCTCCAGCGTTCGTCCAGTGTATTTTCCCGAGTACATGCCCATTAGTGTACCCAAACTAGGACCAAAGCCGCTCTAAGCGTCAATCTGTTCACGTGAGATGTCGTCCGCACCGTCGATAATAAACTCCTTACGAGGCGCAACATCTGATCCCATGAGCAATTCAAAGGTTTCTTCGGCCTGACGAAGGGCCGCTTCATCTTCGAGAGAGATCCGCCTCAATGTCCGGTGTTTGGGATCCATCGTCGTTTCAGCAAGCTGATTAGCATCCATTTCGCCAAGACCCTTATAGCGCTGAATAGGTTCCTTATACGTAAGGCCTTGACGATCAAGGCGCTTGAGGATCTGGTGCAGCTCGGCTTCGGAGTAGGAGTAGATGTACTTGCCCGTCTTTCGGCCTCGTCCGGTCGTTTCGATCCGGTGAAGAGGTGGGACAGCGGCGTACACGCGGCCCGCTTCCACAAGTGGACGCATGTAACGGAAAAACAACGTGAGGAGCAAGGTGCGAATGTGCGCTCCGTCCACATCCGCATCGGTCATGAAAATGACCTTGCCGTAGCGAGCCGCGTCGGGATCAAAGGTACGCCCGGAACCTGCTCCGACGACTTGAATAATTGATGACACTTCCTGATTTTTTAAAATATCGGTGGGCGAGGCCTTTTGAACGTTCAGGATCTTTCCGCGAATGGGAAGAAGTGCTTGAAACTCTGAATCTCTCGCCAACTTAGCCGTGCCCAACGCCGAATCACCCTCGACGATAAAGAGCTCGGTCTGATCTATGTCCTCCGACCGGCAGTCAGCCAGCTTTGCCGGCAGCGTGGACGTTTCAAGCGCATTTTTCCTACGCGAAATCTCTTTCTGTGTGCGCGCCGCAACACGCGCACGCATCTCGGCCACGATCTTCTCAAGAATTCGGAGATTTTCCGTTCGGGCATCACGCTTGGTCGACGTGAGTTCCTTGGTCAATTCATCCTCAATAACTCGAGAAACGATCCCTCGAATGGGCGCTGTTCCGAGCACTTCCTTAGTTTGACCCTCGAACTGAGGCTCCGGGAATCGCACCGCAATCACTGCCGTCAGGCCCGCCCGGATGTCGTCCTTTTCGATTCGTGGATCACGGGTGGTCACCTTGAGCTGGCGCGATCGGGAGTCAATCTGTGCTCGCACCGCCTTCACTAATCCAGCTTCGAAGCCTGCCAGATGCGTTCCACCCTTAGGCGTGGCAATAATGTTGACAAAGGATTCTTCACGAGTGTCGTACCCATTTCCCCATCGAAGGGCGATATCCACATCGCAGTGGCGCTCTACTTCACGAGGCTTGAGGTGACCGGACTTCTTATCGAGTTCCTGAACGGATTCGGTGAACGTACCCGAACCTGTGATGTGCATCGTACGGGACACTGGAGGATCTGCAGCGAGGTGATCGACGAAGTCCACGACACCGCCGTCGTACTTAAAGACCTCTTCAACCTGTCCGTCCTCACCAGGCGTGCCAGGAAGAGCACGATCATCTCGGATGACGATTTGCAGACCCGGAACGAGGAAGGCCTTTTCACGAGCCCGCTCAATGAGGTGCTCGTAGTCGAATTCGGTGTCAACGGGAAAGATTTCGGGATCCGCCCAATACCGGACAGTTGTCCCGGTATTTTTCTTTGCCACTTTCCCTGTGACGCGCAATTCTGATTCGGTAGTAAATGCAGTAAACGGCGCATCCGGTTTCGGAGTCTTGCCGTCCTTGAACACGCCGGGCTGGCCACGATGGAACGACATCTCCCAGACCTTGCCCTCGCGGCGCACTGCTACGTCGAGTCGCTGCGACAAAGCATTCACCACTGAGGCGCCCACGCCGTGTAGGCCACCTGCGGAAGCATACATTGAGCCGTCGAACTTTCCGCCCGCATGAAGCTTCGTATAAACAACCTCAACGCCCGAAGCTCCTGTGCCAGGCACATCATCGACGGGAATGCCACGGCCGTCGTCGCTCACCTCAACAGAACCGTCATCGAAAAGGGTGATCTCAATTGTGGAAGCGTGGCCTTCCGTGGCCTCGTCCACCGAATTATCGATAATCTCCCACAGACAGTGCATCAGACCGCGCGAGTCGGTAGAGCCGATGTACATACCGGGACGCTTACGTACCGCCTCGAGACCTTCGAGAACCGAGAGGTGGCGGGCGGTGTATTCCTGATTCTTTGTTGGTGGCACGCCAGAATCCTAGCCCGAAACACCGGCATAATCGGAGAAGCCCCCATGCGTTGCCTCCCACAATGCCGTACGATGACGCACGTCACGAAAGCTCAACATGGGGAGGAACCATGACCGCGTGGAAGCTGTATAACGACATTCTTGAACAAATTCCACCGGTACCCGTCTTTCGGATGGTCACGCATCACGTTGCCTTTGTGGAATCTGAAATGGGAGCGGGAATCGCAAGCATTCCTGGCGAGCCGCGCGGGCTCGATACGCATTCCGAGCTTGCAGGCTCCAATCTTCGTGAAATTGCGCAGCTGGTGACCTCGTGGAACCCTATTGAGTCGGCTCTCGCCGTGGCGGCCATCAATTCTTGTGTCAACACTCAGGCGAGTATCGACGCCTACTCCGCAAAGATGGGACCGAAAGAGTATATTGCTAGCTCCACTTCTTCCATCTTCTCCGAAGCGCCGCGCCTGACGACCGGCAAAAAGACCGCTATGATCGGGCATTTCCACTCCCAGCTCGACCATTTTGCAGGCACAGATCTCACCATCATCGAGCGCAGTCCTGAGGCTGGAGACCTACCGGATCCGGCGTGTGAATACGTGCTTCCGGAATCGGATGTCGTGATAATCACCGGAATGACTTTCACCAATAAAACCCTCCCCCGGCTTCTCGAGCTCTCTCAGCAGGCCCTAACGATTCTCGTGGGACCCTCAGTGCCCTTTGTTCCTGAGATTTTTCGAAAACAGGTGGACATCCTCGCGCCAACACTTGTCGATAACCCAGAGCTGGCTGTCGATTTAATCACCAACGGGACGCGCATGCGCAACCTGCGTCCAGCCGTCTCACGGTTCGTTGTTGACCTGCGAGCTCCGCAATCGTCGCCCCGGCTCAGTTGGCAGCAGTAGACGGCTCGTTAGACCGCAAATAAAAATTGCGGGGGCGAGTTCGTGAAGAACCCAGCCCCCGCAGCTCGTAGGGATTGCTGACTACACTCGGTCGGTTTCGTCAACGATATTGATCGCAACCTTTTCCAATGCAGGCATGTGCTTGCGCGCGTGGTGTGCACAAAACAAGAGCTCACCCGATGCCAATTCGACACGCACGTAGGCCTGCGCACTGCAGGAATCACAGCGGTCAGCGGCTGTCAGAGACGGTGTTTCAATTAATGCGTTCACACTATGATCAAAGCACGAAAGAGGTTAAATATTCCCCTTATTTCACCGTGGTTCGCCCCCGGCAAAAACTTCGCATATGTAACAATGGCGCAATGAGCACCAGCGTGTATGCCGTTGTCGATATCGAAACTACGGGTCTCGACCGTATTGACGATCGGATCATCGAGATAGCCATTGTCCATCTCGATTCCAATTTACGCGAGATTTCCCGTTGGCAGAGCCTCATCAATCCAGGGCGGCCAAGCGGTGCTGAGCATATTCACGGGCTCACGGACGCTCACCTAGTTAACGCGCCCACGTTCAGCGACATCGCCGACGATCTTGCTCGGCAACTCCATGGTCACCGTATCGTGGCCCATAACGCCAAATTTGATCGGGAATTCCTCAACAACGAATTTGCGCGCGCTGGCCGCGATGAGCATATTGACGCTGACGTCTGCGTATGCACAATGGATCAATCCCGCATCTATCTAGAGCCCGGTTCCCATTCGCTTCGCGGCGTTGCCGAGCGGATGGATATCGCGATCACAGAAGAACACCGCGGAATGAGCGATGCGGTCACATGCGTAGCCATTTTTCGCAAGTTTGTTTCCTACGAAGATAGCGGACGTCGATACGTCCCCGCAGCGATCAATCGTGACGACGATGAGGTCCTTCCCGCACAATGGAAACGCGCCCGCTTGTGGGGCGCGTCCAACGGTTAGGCGGTCAGGTTCTACTCGAGGTAGTCGCGTAGAACCTGCGAGCGAGAAGGATGCCGCAACTTCGACATCGTCTTCGATTCAATCTGACGAATACGCTCGCGTGTCACCCCGTATACCTTGCCGATTTCGTCGAGAGTCTTCGGCTGACCGTCCGTCAAACCAAACCTCATCGACACGACTCCGGCCTCACGTTCAGAGAGGGTGTCGAGAACCTGATGGAGCTGTTCCTGAAGCAACGTGAATCCCACGGCATCTGCAGGAACCACGGCTTCCGAATCCTCAATGAGATCTCCGAATTCAGAATCTCCGTCCTCACCAAGAGGTGTGTGGAGTGAAATTGGTTCGCGTCCATACTTTTGAACTTCGACGACCTTTTCTTCAGTCATGTCGAGTTCGCGTGCCAGTTCTTCAGTTGTCGGTTCACGGCCAAGATCCTGAAGCATCTGACGTTGGACGCGTGCCAGCTTGTTGATGACCTCAACCATATGGACCGGAATACGGATCGTCCGGGCCTGATCGGCCATCGCACGAGTGATCGCCTGACGAATCCACCACGTGGCGTAGGTTGAGAATTTATAGCCCTTCGCATAATCAAACTTTTCCACCGCACGTACAAGTCCGAGGTTGCCTTCCTGAATGAGATCAAGGAAGAGCATGCCGCGGCCGGTGTAACGCTTGGCAAGCGAAACGACGAGTCGGAGGTTCGCTTCGAGCAGGTGATTCTTGGCATTTCGGCCATCACGCGCAATGATTTCAAGCTCGCGGCGGTACTTGCGGTCATCCACTTCGGTGGTGTCGAGCAAGTGCTGGGCGTAAAGGCCCGCCTCAATACGTTGGGAAAGTTCAACCTCTTCGGCAGCGTTGAGCAATGGAACCTTGCCGATCTGCTTAAGGTAATCCTTTACTGGGTCCGCAGTTGCGCCGGCAACGTGGACGCGTTGTGCAGGCTCATCGGTATCGTCAGAATCTTTGACGACGAACGCACCCTTTGACCGCTTACTCGTGGCCGTCACAATGACGCTCTTGTCCTCGTCGTCCTCGTCCTTGTCGTCAGCCTCATCGGCACTGTCCGCTGAGTCCTCGGAATCGTCGAGGTCATCGTCGTCTTCAAGATCCTCGTCGAGGTCAAGGTCGTCCTCGTCCTCAAGGTCTTCCGGGTCGTCGGGTGTTTCGGGCGTCGAATCCTCGTCTTCAACCGGCGAATCGACCGGGTCAACATCATTCTTCGCCGCCGGAGTTGCACTGGCGGGCGTTGCCGGGGCAGACGCGCCCGAACTGGTTTGCAATTCAAGAATGAGATCAATCAGTTCTTGCTTGCGCAGGCCCGAGATTCTTTCTGCTCCGGTGTCCTGCGCCTTTTGGCGCAACTCCGGAACTCTGAGCTTCTTCAGCTGAGCCTCAGTCATGGCGCTACTCGGCTCGGCCTTCTTGGACTCCGCCTTCTGTGCCGCCGGTTTCTTTGCGGCGGGCTTCTTTCCAGTCGACTTTTTCGCTTCGGGCTCTTTCGCCGAGAGTAT